>PFAV01000066.1:3656-3812 GCA_002773545.1 bacterium (Candidatus Gribaldobacteria) CG10_big_fil_rev_8_21_14_0_10_41_12
TATATAGATTTTTTGCATTCAAAATTGTGCAAGCTCAAAAGTAAAGGAAAATTAGCAGTAGCAGGCAAAAGAGGCCAAAATTTTACCCCGTACCGAAACGGAGTTTCTGGTGCGGGGCCCAAAAAAATTGTTATCCCAGAAAGGCCGAGCAGATTC
>PFAV01000066.1:3825-4519 GCA_002773545.1 bacterium (Candidatus Gribaldobacteria) CG10_big_fil_rev_8_21_14_0_10_41_12
ATAAAAGAGGAAGACTCACTTTAAATTATTAAAAATATGATAAAAAAGCATAAATTTGAGAAAAAAAAGCAGACCGATCAGGCCAGAGAGCAATTGAAAGCTTTGGAGGATTTACCTTTGGTTGGAGGTTTTGTTAAGGGCTTAGAAAAATTTATTGATATTGCTGAAAAAGTAGAAGAAGCTGGAGGAGAAATAAGAAAGGAAGGTGAAATAAAAGGATTGGGATCACGCCCGGAGGCAAAGGGAATTTATGGATTTTCAATTCGGACCGGAATTGGTGGTCGGCCCCAGGTGCAAACCTTTGGCAACATTCGGCCAGTTGGGAGAAGGGTTGGTAAAAAGCCAGCCAAAGGCTGGTCCGCCTCTGGCGGAGAGGTGAGAGTTACCGAAACCAGAGAGCCAATGGTTGATGTTTTTGATGAAAAAGATCATATTCTTATCATTGCTGAACTTCCAGGAGTAAGTGAAGATAGCATTATATTAGATATAAAAGGAGACATTTTGACTTTGGAGGCTGGCGATGAAAAGCGAAAATATTCAAAAGAGATTTTACTGCCGGCTAAAGTTGATTTTGGATCAAAAGAAGAAAGTTTTAAAAACGGCATATTGGAGGTGAAAATTAAAAAATTAAAAAGAGAGACATAAGCAAAAATAATTTTGGCATTATGCCAACTACCGAAGAACAAATTAAAAA
>PFAV01000064.1 GCA_002773545.1 bacterium (Candidatus Gribaldobacteria) CG10_big_fil_rev_8_21_14_0_10_41_12
AAAGCATTTTGCGAAGTCTGACGATGACGCAGCCGAAAAGATAAAATTGCAGCAGGAATAGTTTTGCAACCATCTCATGCTCTTTTGGCAAGTTAAAAGTGTAGCGCTTCATTAAAACCTCCGGCTTTACCAAAACCGCCCCAACCTGTTTGAGCTTTTCCCTGATTTCGTCTTTATTGATATTTATAAAAGTCGCCTCATACTCTGCCTGCATAGTATTTTTATCTGATATCGCCGCCCCAGGTGTAATTTTTGAATTTAGGTACTGGGTAGCGGCCGATTAATCGTATGGTCTGAATCCCGGCGGTTTTTGCCAAACCCCGCAAATTTTTTAAATCAAAATCCGTGGGCGACTCTTTAACCTCAAGAGCCGCTGTTTTATTGAAGATAAAATCAATCTCTCGGCCACTTTTTAATCCATAATATCTGATGTCGCCTCTTTGGCTCAACTGATTAAAAATTGCGTTTTCAAATTTCAGCCCGCCGTCTAATTCATAAAGCAAGTTGGCTAAACCATTATCGCAAAAATAAAGTTTTTGCGCTTTAACGATTTCTCTGTCTGGCCTTTTGGTGAAAACCGAAACTCGTTTAACCAAATAGCTTTTTTCCAATAAATCAATATAATTCTGAACCGTTGGCCGCGCGATGCCAGCCAATCGTGAAATCTTTGTCGAATCTAATTTAGCGCCTATCCTGCCGGCCAACAATTTTATTAAATTGTAAAAATCTCGGTCGTTTTTCAAATCAGCCAACGCCTTAATGTCTATGTTGATATAAGAGCTCAAAATATCAACCAACAAGTCCTTTTTTTGGGTTATACTTTTTGCCAAAACCACCTCGGGAAACCCGCCGAATTTTATAAATTCCTCATAATGTCTTTTTAATCGCTCGTATTGAGAATCCAAAAAATCGTTTTTCAAAAAATCCGACTCAATGTATTTTATACTCTTAAAAGTTAAAAACTCTCCAAAGTCCAAGGGATAAAGTTCAAAAATCTTTTTCCTGCCCGACAGCGATTCGGAAAAAAGATTTTTCAAATAGAACGAGCTTGAGCCAGTAACTAAAAATTTAATTTTATGATGGTCGTATAAATACTTCAAAACACTTACCGCTTCGGGTACCAATTGCAATTCATCAAGAGCAACATAAACCCTCTTTGAAAAATCAAGGCCTTTTTCAGTTAACGCCCGCAAAACATTTTCGTAATTTTTCTCTAAGAACAGCTCTCTGTTATCAAGTCGTTGCAGGTCAATATAAATTTTATTGTCAGAGGCAATGTCGTCTAATAGCTTTTTCACCAAAGTTGTTTTGCCCGTCCGCCTCATTCCAGTAATAACCGAAATTTGCTTTTGGACTAAATGCTTTTTAATTGATTGATGAATTTTTCTTTCAATAAACATATTTTTTGATATTCCTAAATGTTAATCCCACTATACATTTAGTAACGACATTTGTCAAGTGATATAAAAAATCAATAAACTTGCTCTTCATTTGTTAACGACTTGCGATAGGAATAATATAAATCGCCGCCCAAGTCAGTGATATACATATAAACAGTTTTTCTCTGACGATCTATTTTTGGTTTTACATTCAATGGAAGTAGCAAAAAATTTGTTTTTAATTCTTTGTTTATATACTGACCCAACCTCCGCAAGTTACCTTCACTTATACAAAACATCAGACCCGACAAAACAAGAATATCACCATCGGACGACAAACTGCGGACATCTCCATAGGTTGGCCCGGCAATACAATCCTGACCCTCCACGCAAATAATGCCATCGTCATTTTTATATAAAACTTCTCCTTGGGACACAACAATATAAGACAATGACCACTTTTCATTTTTTCTGCCGGATTTAAGAAAAACTTTTTCATTAAGCGGGTTTGGATTACTCTCAAGCAATAAAGCTGCTTTTCGCGTATCTTCCCTATATCGATTTAATATGTCTATCATTTGTTCAGCAGACAAAGAGTGTCCTCTTTGCAAGGCATCATATTCTTTAGAAACCATGGGCAAAGATTCAATTTTGCTAATCCGCGACACCTTTGAATCGGCTCCCGCTTTTCCTATTCTTTCGCTTTCAAGCAACTCACTATCATTGCCTTTTATAAATGGTTTTTCCCCCTCCTTATACATAAAATTTATTTTGTTTTAATTTCTAAACTTACGGGGAACGACCCACCGTTATTCTTAAGTTTGAAGATAAACCCGTTGCGGCTCCAAAACCAGAGGGGAGGGTGCAGGTCAATTGGGGCAATGCCCGATCCCTCCAACAACTCGCGCCATCTTTGAGAAATCTGGTCTTTGGACAATTTTTGCGCCTCGTTTTCGCTAATTACTCCCAGTATAACCGAGCATTTAGTGATGTGGGTATCAGGCGCTATTTCAATAAAATTTCTGTTAACCAGAGGCGCTTGGCCATAGGCGCCAATAATAAAACTCCAGTAATTGAAAATTTTCGGGCCGGATAAATAAGGAAACCCTTGGCGATAATCCTTTTGAATTATATCTCGCAATTTTAAAAAATCATAATTGGCGGCTTGCAACAAATTTTCCAGCGTTTGCCATTTTTGAAAAATTGTTTTGGCGATTTTTTGCCAAATTTCAATGTGCCTATTGGGCTGTAAAGCCAGCTTATATTTTGTTAAACACTCTCGCAAATCCACTGAATTCATGACTGCGGCCCCGCTTAAAGAAAAAACCTTTTTAGTGGCTTGGTCATTATAAGTTGCCAAGGCCGCTTGCCAAAGCTTGTAGCTGTCGCGCTGATAATTCAAGGCCATGGGCAAGGTAAAATACACCAGCCGCTCCTCTATCTCGTTATCAGCAAATACCGGGTGGCTCTCTTCGGGCATTTTTGTTTGCCCCAACTCGCCATTTTGATAAGCCACCAATAAAATTCGGCAATTCTTAATAATTTCATCTCTGTTCATAAAAAAATGCCTTTTAGTCCCAAAGATTGTAAATCGCATGGTCGCCAATTGAATGAAACCAAATTTCATTGTTATTGACGAACTCAAAAATAATGCGAAACTTTTGATTGATTGAAAAAGACCAAAAACCTTTCAACCCGCCTTTTAATTTGTGAGTTTCCAGAGAATAATCAAAGGGATTTGCTCTAAAAATTTCTTCTTTAATTTCAGCAAGCTCTTTAACTTTTAACGATAATTTGCGATATTCTCTTGCAAACTTGCTGGAATAAACTATTTTCATAAAACAAAATTTATCGCAGTTCGCTCAAAGAAGACAGAACCTTCCCCTTGCCGGCCATCAGCTCTTCACGGCTTTGAGCCAGCTCTTTGCCTATTTTACCTTCCAACCACATGCGCAATAGGTCGCGAAAAAATTCGCTTTTGCTGGCGTAATTTCCTTGTTTAACGGTTTTCTCCACTGTGCTGGCCATTGTTTTGGGCAATGAAATGTTTATTATTTGTCTCATATATTTGTAATACTTTGTATTACAGCCATTTTAATACCCGCAAGCACTAAAGTCAAGTAGGGCTTGGTAGGGTTATACATTTTTTTATATTTACGATAGCCCCTACTCCCATTCCATGGTGGCTGGGGGCTTGTTGGAAATATCGTAAACCACCCTGTTTACTTCTTTTACTTCATTGGTTATTTTAGTGGAAATAGCTTCTAATACATCATAGGGAACTTTAGCAAAATTGGCAGTCATGGCGTCTTTTGATTCAACTATCCTTACCACCACCGGATATTTGTAGCTTCTTTCATCGCCTTGAATGCCCACGCTTTTTATAGGCAACAAAACCGCGAAAGCCATCCAAATCTTGTCATAAAGCCCGGCTTTTTTAAGTTCTTCCTCAACAATATAGCTGGCTTTTCTGACAATTTCTGTTTTCTCGGGCGTAACTTCTCCGAGCATTCTGATGGCCAAGCCCGGCCCCGGAAAAACCTGCCGACAAGCGATTTCTTTGGGCAGGCCTAACTCTTTGGCGATTTTCCTAACCTCGTCTTTATACAAGTCGCGCAATGGTTCATAAACTCGCAGATTCATTTTTTCCGGCAGGCCGCCAACATTATGATGCGACTTTATCTTGGAAGAATGCTGGGTAACCCCGCTTTCTATCCTGTCAGAATAAATTGTGCCTTGAATTAAAACATCAGCCCTCTCCGCCACGGCGGCCTCTTCAAAAATATCAATAAATAATTTGCCGATAATTTTTCTTTTGGCTTCTGGGTCGTCTATATTTTTTAGCGCCTCAAAAAATCTTTCACCAGCCCTGACAATTTTTAGATTCAAATTAAATTTGGAAAATGTTGCCTCAATAAATTCGGTTTCTTTGTGCCTCATCAAACCAGTGTCCACATAAACAGCTGTTAAATTCTTGCCAATCGCTTTTTCCACCAAAACAGCGGCCACTGCGGAATCAACTCCCCCCGACAAGCCAAGAATGGCTCTTTTGTCTCCTATTCTTTCT
>PFAV01000007.1 GCA_002773545.1 bacterium (Candidatus Gribaldobacteria) CG10_big_fil_rev_8_21_14_0_10_41_12
AGCTGGGCTACGGCCTCAAAACATTTTGCTCGTCTTCCTCGCCTCGCTCGAAAATCTAAAATTTCGCTACGAAATAGTTTTGCAACCATCTCATTGTATAATCTTTTGATAATTTCTAAGAATAAACAAAACCTCATTTTTTAAATTTTGTTTTATCCAGCTTTTTTCTTTTTCATTCACTAACTCGCCTATCCTGTCCAACAGCTGATTTTCTTTAATTGATTCAACCAAATTAATGCTATCTAAAATACATTCAGAAAAATTTTTCCCAGTTAAAATTTCCACTGTTTTTTTATCAAAATCCCAATTATTTTTTCCAAAATAATAGATATCATAAACATCTCTCATAGCCATATCAGTTCTTTGCGTTAAAGCGGCCAATTTTCCAGCGAAAAGATACTCTCTTTTAGCAACCAGCATAGAAATACCGAGATACTCTTTTAAGCTATAAAAATCTTTTAAGTTTGCTAAAAGATTTCTGGTTGAAACTTCAATTTTGATATTATGATCTTCATCTCCATAAGAAAGAAGCGCGAAAATAGTAAATTTTTTTATATGGCTATCTTTGACTATTCCGTATTTGCCGATAATGCCAACAATTTTTTCAAAAACATTTTCTTGATTCTCTTCATCAATCTTTTTCAATAAATCAAAATCTAAATCAACAGAAAATCTGGGAAGACCATAAAAAAAATAAGCGCAAGTGCCTCCCTTAAAACCCAAAAGCGGGGCAATTGAAGTGTCTGTATAAATATCTTTTAAGATCTGCCCCATTATAAGCTGGTGTTTCTCTTTATTTAGCATAATTTTCTTGATATTTTTCAAGCCGTTTAATCATGCGCTGATTTTTATAAATTTTGACCAATTCAGAACATTTTTCCCAATTAATCCCGGATAAATTATCAAAATAATATTCCGAAAATAAATAAATAGTATCTAAAAACGCTCGCTCTTGGCTGGCAATATTATAATTATTTTTAGAAATTACAGCCGAAGGGTTGAACAATAATTCATCTTTTAATTTTCTAAATGAAAAATCCTGCCCATCTACCCTTATTTGCTTTGTCCATTTCCCAGCCACAAAAATTGTCTCGTGATGCTGAAAAATAATACCCGAATCCCGCAAGACCGTTTCAAAGCTAATATAAGATGGAGAATATAAACTTGTGGCCAATTCCCTTTTGCTATAATTTTTATCTTTGGCAAAAACTCCTCTGGTTATTTTCAATAAAGCCCCTTGCTTTATATAATAAGCAATTTTGGCCTTTAAGTTATTTTGGTTTGTTTCTTGCCAAACCAAAGCTAAATCCTTGTTTGTTAAAACAGTTTTTGGCAATTGATAGATTTTGGCAACCAAATTATCCATATTATAGCTGGAAGTAAGAAAATGTCTTACTTCCAATGTATATTATTAATTTTTTAATTTCAAGGCCATCTTATCCACAGCTTAAATATTTTAACAAAACAAAAAAGAGACGCTTTTTATTCGTCTCAATTTTTTTTACTTAACACAACCCGCGCGCCTCGCTCATTCGGGGCGAGGATTTCCCTACAAGAGTTTTTTCTGTTGCCAAGCGGACCCTTACCGCTCCGGTCTCACTGCCAAATACTAACAGGAAATAAAGAGATCCTGGTCTCTTCTTCCTCGTATTTGACAGTGAACTCATCATCGACCCTCCTTATATCACTATAAGAGGAATCGGCCTTGAGGTTTTTGCTTACAACCTCAAGGGCGGCCTCTTGCGTTTCCGCAAGTATAACCGCCTGAATTACCCAGTTTTTTTCCCAGGTTGGAGCAACTCGCTCCACCCTAAGAACCTTAAACACTTTCATTTTTTCACCTCCTTGCAAAAAAATGAATTGTTAAGAATTTCCACAACCAGCCAGCAAGCAATGCCATTCAAAGCTTGTTGGCTTGTTAGTGGAGAGGATTGTTTTTAAGGTAATCCTCCAGAGATGCGCATAACTGGATTGACAAAAGTCAACGGCTCTGATAATATCAAAGCATAGGTGTTAACTAATGTCGCGTTCTCAAAAGGAACCGTATCTAACAGCCCCTTCGCGGGGGTTGTTTTTTTTATGTTAAAATCTAATTGCGGAGGTTTGACCAAAGGTTGAATTCCGCCGGCGCGGAACTTTAGTTAACACCTAAACGGTTCTCTTAATGAGGATGCGGTTCGACTCCGCAGGCCTCCGCAAAACAAGCTGAATTTATTCGGCTTGTTTTGTTTTATCTCACGCCATTTAATCCCATCTCTCAAGCCGTAAAACCTGAATTATTTTCTCGGCCTTGGAAATAGGGGCATTCATAATCTTGTGGATTAGAATGCCGCCAAAAAATGAAAAACATTTTTACCCTCAACAGCCGCAGACGCTTTTCAGCGAATCAGCTATACGCAAGCAGCAATCAATATGTTGCGTCCGCGGCTGTTGTTTTGGCTTTTCTGCGGGGAGCCATTTTGGACTGCACCCCATAATTTGGACAACTGCCTAAGAGATAAAATGGCTGGTTAAAGAGCGTTTGGTTTGTTAGAATCAAGCCATATATGAGCAAAAGAAAATACACGAGTCAGTTCAAGGCAAGTTTAGTCATCCAATACCTCAAAGGAGGCAGATCTCAAGCCGAAATCTGCCGGGAAAACTCCATTAACCCCAACTTGCTGAATAAGCGGGTAGGCCAGTTCCAAAATCAGGCTAGTTCAATTTTTGAACAAGGCAAACAAAACGAACACCAAAAGAGAATTGAAAAATTAGAAAGAATCATCGGCAAACAAACCGTGGAGATAAATTTTTTAAAAAGAGGGCTATCGTCGTTTTCTCCGTAAAACAAAAAACCTGCCTATTAGAACAGAACGAAGCAATATCCTTGCAAAGAAAATGCATGTTGCTGGGATTAAACCGCAACCCCGCTTACTACCAATTAACCAAGTCCAAAGCCCAAGAAAAAGAAGCTCAAGACCTTGAAATCAAGGAGCAAATTGAACAAATCCAACTGGAATTTTCCTACTACGGCTACCGAAATATTACCCATGCGATGAAGCGAATTGGTCAGCCCCACAACCACAAAAAGATATTAAGAATAATGAGAAAACATGGGCTCAAGAGCCAGATTATCAAGCTCTTTAAGTCATAAACTAACAGCAAGCATAAACTGCCCAAATACCCCAACCTGATTAAAAACTTAACCATCACAGAGCCAAACTATGTTTGGGGAGTTGACATCACCTACATACGATTAACCAATGGATTTGTTCACTTGGCAGCTATCATTGATTTTCACACCAAAAAGATTAGAGGCTGGGTTTTGTCCAAGCGCCTTGATGCCAGTTTGATTATTGAAGCCCTGAACAAGGCCTTGACTAACAACCCTAAGCCAAAATACCACCATTCTGACCAAGGTGTTCAATACTGCGATTATGATTATGTCGGGATCTTAAAAAACCAAGAGATCCAAATTTCAATGTCTGACAAGGGCAACCCTTACCAGAACAATATTACCGAGAGTTTTTTCAAAACCTTGAAATACAACGAAGTATACTTAAACGAATACGAAAGTTTTGAAGAGGCCTTCAGCAACATTGAAAACTTCATTGAGCTTGTCTATCATAAGAAGAGGTTGCGCTCCTCGCTGGGCTATTTGCCGCCAGAGGAATTTGAACAGCAATTTTTTAACGAAAAGTCGCGAAGTTTAGAAACAAATTTAATCAATTTTAATAAACAAAACATCTCCTTAAATCCAGCCAAAAGTTGTTGAATTTAGGGGTGCAGTCCATTCTCCTGCTTCGCCGGGATTGGCCTTGAATAATGCATCAACCATAAGGCCTTTTATATGATCAAGATAACTATACGCCATCTGAATCATCATGAAAAAGAACTCCTAATTTGGGCTTCTCAATGCCCTTCTCAAGCATGGCAAACCCGACCGGATCTTGAGCCGTTTGATCGGTTAATCTTTGTAAAAAATCAAAACGGCCTCCCCTTAAATCATCATAAAAATCCGAATCAAAATTAGGTTTGTCTAACTTCTGATAAATCGCAATTGCCATTTCAGGACTATTCACGGCTTCTAATAATTGCTGGCTTTTGCGCCAATCAACCGGCCCAATCTTTCTATCTATAAATGTTTTTGCTAATTCTTGCCTGGCGATTTTGGGGTCAATAGGAAAAATTTCTTCCTCTTCGGGATTTTTATTTTTTTCCCTAACAACGCCAGAACTAAAGTTAGGCCACCTTAATGATTCGTTTAACATATAAACTTATCATAGCGAAAAATAGCCGTTTCGTCCACCCTAAAAACCAACCAAATTAATTTACTTATCCCGCGATTCACTTTTTGAAACAAAATATAATGAGATGGTTGCAAAACTATTTCGTAGCGAAATTTTAGATTTTCGAGCGAGGCGAGGAAGACGAGCAAAATGTTTTGAGGCCGTA
>PFAV01000036.1 GCA_002773545.1 bacterium (Candidatus Gribaldobacteria) CG10_big_fil_rev_8_21_14_0_10_41_12
TTCCTCGCCTCGCTCGAAAATCTAAAATTTCGCTACGAAATAGTTTTGCAACCATCTCAATTATCAATTTTCAATCAATTATCAATTATTTAATGAGTTAATTTTCAAACGGGTTTAATCCATTGAAAATTGTTTGAAAATTGAAAATTCGTAAATTGAAAATTATTTAAAGTATTCCTCTAAACATTTTTTCAAAGCATCTACATTCTCACTGCTCACGGTGAACCCGGCGGCAGGCGGGTGGCCGCCATACATCAATAATAATGGAGCGCAGGTTTTTAGGGCCGCCACTGCGTCCATATTTTTGGGCACTCTCACTGAACCGCGGCATTTTTGAATGTTTTTTTTGAAAATAAAAGTTGGTTTTTTGTATTTATTGCAAATCCGCGAAGCAATTGCGCCGGAAAAAACCCTTTGCCAGGCCTCGTCTCCCTCAAAAATAATTGGCGAAAGAGATTGCGCAACTCTTTGAGAAACGATCTCCGTAATTTCATAAATTTCTTGATGGCGCTTATCGGCCTCGCCTAAAAGTTTTTTGGCTAAAACCATGGCCTCCTCTTGAGAAGCGGTCTTTAATAAAAGATAACATTCGGTAA
Source organism: bacterium (Candidatus Gribaldobacteria) CG10_big_fil_rev_8_21_14_0_10_41_12 (assembly GCA_002773545.1). GTDB lineage: Bacteria > Patescibacteriota > Minisyncoccia > Minisyncoccales > CG1-02-41-26 > CG1-02-41-26. Next base: position 597 of record PFAV01000036.1, read on the forward strand.
GATGGTTGGTTACCGGGGAAATGTTGAGAATAAGCGATAGTTTTTTAAAAATTTCTCTGGCCGAACTTTCGCCAAGCCCGGCTGCCCCTATCATCGCTTTTAAGCCCGGCCGCTGGGTTTGCTTAATAGTGGCAGCCCCCTGGCCTACTAAAACCGCGTTTAAGTCCTCCTCGGGCATCATATCAGCTATGGTGCCTAAAGCCGCTAACTCGGCAAAGCCCTGGTCCAGAAAACTGCTAAAATTTTTACCTAATAAAAGCTGGCTCAACTTATAAACCAAACAAACAGTGGTTAGTTTCTTAAAAGGATATTGGTCGCCTTTTTGCTTGGGGTCAATAATTAAATCGGCCTCGGGCAAAGTGTGCAAAATTTCATGGTGGTCAATGACAACGGTGGTAAAACCCATTATTTTGGCCATCAACAATTCTTCAAAATTACCAATGCCGCAATCCACCGCTATCAATAAAGCTGGGGCATAAGCCGCCAGCGCTTGCAAGGCCTGCTTATTAAGGCCGTAATCAGAGCTTTCCCATTCAGAAAAATAAACCAACAAATCAGCCGCGGGGTTAACATTTCTAATCGCTTCTTCAAGCAATAAAGCCGAGGTTGAGCCGTCTAAATCAGCGTCGCCAAAAATAATAATCTTGCCATTTTTAGCCAGTATTTTTTTAATTAAATCAGCCGCTTTTTTTAAGTTTTTTATTTCTTTCATAAATAGAACTTACGCGATTGCCGTCATTCTGAGCCAGCAGGCGAAGAATCTCAAACAACGAGATCCTTCGGCTCGTTGCTACTCGCCTCAGGATGACATAGACCAAGAGCTGATAAGCCGGGTAATTTTTCACCTGCCAAAAAGTTCAGCATGGCTCCCCCGCCCGTGGAAATAAAAGAAAAATCATTAGTTAAATTAAACTTTCTTAGGGCCGCCACTGTTTCCCCTCCCCCAGCCAACTTTAATGAGGCCTGGGATTTGGCAATGGCTAAAGCAATTTCTCTGGTGCCATGACTAAACGCTTCAACTTCAAAGAGCCCCACAGGCCCAGCCCAAAAAACAGCGCGGGCTTGAGCAATAATCTCTTGATAAACATTAACTGTTTCTGGGCCAATGTCAAAGATGTCTTCGTCCAGCCGCACGGCGGCCGGGCCGGTTTGTCTGATAATCCCCTGCCCGCTTTGATCGCAAGACGCTAAAACATCTAAGGGCAAATAAATTTTTTGGTCAGTGAGATTAATTTCTTTAACCATTTCAATTTCTTTGGCCGGCAATAAGGAATGGCTTGGCCACAAGCCCTTGGCTGATAGTATTGTGTTAGCGGCCTCGCCCGCTAAAAGCAAATAATCCGCTATAGTTAGAAATCTTTTAATCACTTGAAGTTTTGACTCTGTTTTATTGCCGCCAATTAAAACTACCAAAGGTCGGGGCGGATTTTGCAACATTTGCGAAAGAAAATTAAACTCTTTGTCTAGCTCTGGGCCAGCCAAACAAGGCAACACCTGCGCTAAAGCCGCCATGGAAGCATGGGCGCGATGGCAAACGCTAAAGGCCTCATTAACAAAAACATCTCCCAAGCGGCCTAATTGCTTGGCAAATTTAAGCGAGTTTTGTTCCTCTCCTTTGTCAAATCTTAGATTTTCTAAAAGCAAAATTTCGCCGGGTTTCATTTTCTTAACTATGCGTTGAACAGAGCGGCCTTTATTTTTTTTGCTGAACAAAACCTTTTCGCGCAAAAGACAGCTTAACCGTTGGCCAATCGGTTTTAGGGTTAATTGTTTTTTTCTTTTTCTTTTATTTTTAATATCCTGCGGCTCGCCCAAATGACTAATGATAATTATGATAGCGCCAGCTTTTCTTAAAAAAAAGATAGTAGAAAGAGCGCGCTGCAAGCGAAAATCATCGGAAATTTTCCCTTGAGAATCCAATGGCACATTAAAATCGCACCGTAAAAGAACCCTTTTTCCAAAAAAATTAAAATCTTGAAAACTCATATTACACTGGTAAATTAGGCGGCGGGCCGAATTTTTTGGCCAAAATGCGCGGCACGCCAGCCGGCAAATTAGCCGCGTTGCTGGGAAAGTGAAAAATAGTGGCAATTTCCTCGCAATTAAAAATCATATTGCCCGGCCCCCACATTTTAGGAAATAGCGGCGGCAAGCGCCTAACATAAAGGTCAAAAATTTTCTTCTTGCGAGTGTAAAGCCGGCGGCGGCGGAAAAAATAATGGATTTTTGTCTTTTCTTTGCTCCAATCCTTCATACTTTGCGTCTCATTGCCAAAGTGCACCAAATATGAACGAGGTATTCTCTTGTTGGGGCTAACATAAGCGTCTTTAGTATAGATATAAACCGAGCGCATAAAAACCTTAAAGCCCAGCTGGTTAGTTTTGGCTTCTATGGCGGCTAATTTTTCTCTTTCCCCGGGTGTAAGCTTCATTTCTGGAGGAATAACTGATTCGGCCTTGGTCTCGTCTGAATAAGGTTGCTTACCCAAAAAAATAAGCTTGAGGGCCTCGCCAATAACTGATTGACGGGGCAGCTTTTCACCTCGCCGGGCAATTTTATCAGCCAGAGCCCGGCCTTCGTCAATCCAAGGGATATCATTATTGGTGATGGGCGTTAAATTTATCTGATACCACAACTGTTCGCCCTCTTTTAGCTTAACCATAGCTTCCATTAAATTGGAAAAAGGGTCCAGCTTTTTTTCTTGGTCAATTTCTTCGGGCCTGATTTCAAAATATTTATATGTCTTGATAGGGTAAGAATAGGGCTTGTCAGTGGATAGATATTCTCCATAAATATCATAAGTGTCATTGGGAATATCTTGAGGCACATTTTGCGTGTAGTCCTCTACTTCAAAAATTTCAATTTCTGGATAGTGCGTGTGAAAAATAGACGAAACAAAATCTTTTTGGTCTTTTAAGATACGCATATAAAAATGCACCTGGCCGGCTATACTTACAATTTCAAAAGTAATCCAGAACGGCCCGCCAGTCATTTCGCCCTCGCACCAACGCTCCCGCCAATTGGCGCCATCGTAAACCGGCCACAAGGCAGTGATAACATCTTCCATAGCTAAATAGGGCTTGAGCACTTCGCCTGGCGGAATTAACTCCAGCAAAATCCATTTTTGTTCTTTATACCAAATTTCCCAGCGAATCCACCAAAAATGAAAAAATTTGGCGGGAAAATAAAAAATAAACGGCAGGATTAACCACCACCAGACCAAGAAAAAAGCCCAGATGAGTGAGAGCGCGATGCCTAAGGATGAATTATAGAAACCAATAACGCTCATAAATTATTTTCTCAGTAGGGCTTGCGCTGATATTTGGGGCTCGGAAAAATAATTTCAAGGAGCCGCTCACTCGCCCAGCCGCTCGTTCGCTTAGTTTTCGGCCTATTTTCCGCCAGTAGACGGAACCATGCAAATAGGCCTCAAAAAACTCCTTGAAATTATTTTCCTCGCCCCAAACGCGCAAGCCTTAAAAGATTACTTTCCGTAAATGTAAAAAAATAAGTAAACCAAAATAAAAATCAAAACACCATAGCCAAAAAACTTAAATATATGCAGGGCGGCCATTTGAACGCCAGTCATAACATTCTGACGATTAACCAGATCGCGGTTGGTCCATAAGAAGCCAAAGTAGCTGATAACAGCGAAAATAATCAGGCCGAGCCCAATTAAAAGATATACCCAAAAAGAAAGTAAAGCCATAAAACAA
>PFAV01000051.1 GCA_002773545.1 bacterium (Candidatus Gribaldobacteria) CG10_big_fil_rev_8_21_14_0_10_41_12
CAAATTCCTTACTGGTGCCCGGGAGAGGACTCGAACCTCCAAGCCTTGCGGCACCACCACCTCAAGATGGCGAGTTTGCCAATTTCTCCACCCGGGCATAAGGGTGGGCCTATTCAGAAGCTACATCTGCTGGTTCCTCGGTTTCTGGGGAAATAGTTTCGGGCACGAAGGCGGTTCTTTTGAGTTTGGCTTTTTTGCCCACTCTGTTTCTTAAATAGTAAAGTTTGGCGCGGCGGGTTTTGCTGCGCCCGACTATTTCAATTTTTTCAATGGCTGGCGAATGCAAAGGAAAAATTCTTTCCACGCCCACGCCCGCGATCACTCGCCTAACCGTAAACGAGCCAGAAACGCCTTGGCCATGCTTCATAGCTAAAATTATGCCTTCAAATACTTGAATTCTGGCGCCTTCTTTTTTGCTGGCTGTTTTCTTGCCTTTGGCGTCTTGGCTGGGAGCGGGAATTTTTTGATGCACCTTAATGATGTCGCCAACTTTCATTTTGGGCAGGTTGGTTTTTAGATATTGTTTAGTGATTTCTGATGTGTTTTGCATATATTTTATTTACTTACTTAGTGGGCGTATCCCGACTCGAACGGGAGACCTTTTCGATGTCAACGAAACGCTCTAACCAACTGAGCTATACGCCCGAAAAGTCCAAGGTGCGCGTGGGAGGGATCGAACCTCCGACCCTAGACTTATAAGGTCTATGCTCTACCACTGAGCTACACGCGCTTTTTTGTGCCTACGCGCTTTACAATATTAATCAACTCTTCAAATTCTTCTTTTTCAATGGTTTCTTTTTCAATGAGGACTTTGGCTATTTTTATGAGCATTGCTTTTTTTTGCGTTAAAATTTTCACCGCCACAGCCTCGGCCTCGCGGATGAATCGGGCTATTTCTTCGTCTATTTCGTTAGCTGTTTTTTCCGAATAGTTTTTTTCGGTTTCTTGTTCCCAGCCCAAAAATGTCATTGAGTCCCTTACGCCGAAAACTATCGGTCCGAATTTAGCCATACCGTATTTAGTAACCAAGTCGCGCGCCAACTCGCTGGCTTTTTTCAAGTCGTTGGCGGCGCCAGTGGATAGCTCATTGTAAGTGAGCCGCTCGGCGGTGTAGCCGGACAGCAAAACGGCTAATTCAGCCAAAAACTCTGATTTTGTTTTAATCCTTTTTTCTTGTTTAGGCAAGGACAAGGTGTAGCCAGCGGCCATGCCGCGAGCCACAATGGAAATTTTGCGCACATCTTCGGCATGCGGCAGGGAAGTGGCCATTAAGGCGTGGCCGGCTTCGTGATAGGCGGATATTTCTTTTTCTTTTTCCGAAAGCAAATGGCTTTTTCGCTCCGGGCCCAAAAGCACTTTTTCAATTGATTCCAAAAGTTCGGTTTGCGAAATGGCCGTTTTATTTTTCTTGGCGGCTAAAATGGCCGCTTCATTGACTAAGTTAGCCAAGTCCGCCCCGGAAAAGCCGGGCGTTCTTTCAGCCACTTCAATAATTTTAGCGTCAGGGTCTAGCGGTTTTCCTTTGCAATGAATTTGTAAAATTTCTTCTCTGCCTTTAATGTCAGGCAAATCAAGCACTACTCGTCGGTCAAACCGCCCCGGCCGCAAGAGGGCTGGGTCAAGGGATTCGGGCTTGTTGGTGGCGCCTAAAATTATAATGTTGGTGTCGCGTTCAAAGCCGTCCATTTCAGCCAAGATCTGGTTGAGGGTTTGCTCCCGTTCTTCGTGGCCGCCGCCCATACCGGGCATTCTCATTTTGCCGATGGCGTCAAGCTCGTCAATGAACAGGATGCAGGGCTGGTGCTTTTTCGCTTCCTGAAAGAGCGCCCGAGTCCTGCTGGCCCCGACTCCTACAAATAATTCTATAAATTCCGAGCCAACCATGGAAAAGAAAGGCACCTTGGCCTCATTGGCCACGCATCTTGCCAAAAGAGTTTTTCCCACGCCCGGAGGCCCTACCAATAAAACGCCGCGGGGTATTCGAGCTCCCAAGGCCTGGTATTTTTTAGGGTTTTTTAGAAAATCAACCACTTCCTTGATTTCATCTTTAGCTTCTTCAATGCCAGCTATATCGTCAAAGGTTACTTTTTCAGTTTTTTTGTCGTCTTTGCCGTCGCCGAACAGTTTGGCCGGCGTTTTAAGAAAGTTAAAGCCCTGTCCCATGCCGCCGCCCCTGGCTTGGCGGGCAATCAGCCAGAAAAACAAAACAAAAATCACAATCGGCAAGATAAGCGACAAGGGAAAGAGCCAGCCCATCACGCCTTGCTTTTCTTCTTCTATTTTGATATTGACTGGCTTGAGAGTTTCTTCATTAACGCCCAAGGCCTTGAGGGAGTCGTTAAGCGACACGCCTGTTTCTTTGCGGCTGGCTATTTTTTTACCCTGATTATCAACGGCAATAATTTTATCGCCCGACACTTGGATTTCTTTGATACTGGCTTGATTGATTTGTTGGGCGAGAGAACTCAACGAAACCTCGTTTGATTTTTGCAAGGCCTGCGGGTTAAGTAAAGCAAAAATAGCTGAAATAGCCAAAAAAGTAATCAAGATGATGATAATGTTTTTAGCCGCTTTATTCATTTTTGGATTTTTATTAGTCAATGTTTTTTAGAGAAAGATAAATGCGATTGTTGGCAATCTCAATGATTTTGGCTTTTACTTTTTGTCCTATGGCCAAAACTTTATCAGGAGTTTGCTCGGGAGCCGTGCTTATCTCTGAAGTATGAATGAGCCCTTCTAAATCCTTGCCGAATTTAATGAAAGCGCCAAAGCTGGTTATCCCGCTAATCTCGCCTTCAACCATATTGCCTACTATATATTCTTTCATTTCTTCTTCAGCTCGGTCTTTTTTAGTGGCTTTTTCCGAGAGAATAAGTTTGTTTTCTCTGAGGTTTAAGTCAAAAATTTTCACGGTTATTTTTTGGCCGACTAATTTTTGCAGCTCCAAAGCGATTTTAGCCGGGTCCCCGCCAGTCACCTTGGGGTAATGCTCGGGCAATAATTGCGAAGTTGGTAAAAATCCAGCGATATTCATTAGAGGGCAGATTAACCCGCCTTTGTTGGCGTTTTTTACTTGAACTTCAAAGGCCATGCCGCTTTCTTTGGCTGAATTAAGTTTGTCCCACGACATTTCTTGCGAGGCCCCGGCCAACGACAATTCGCGGTAGCCCTCGTTGTTTTCTATATCCAAAACCTTAGCTACCAATTTATCGCCTATTTTGTAATCTTTTAAGCTTTCCTTGGTTTCAAAAAACTCCCGACCATAAATTACTCCCACGCCCCGAGGGCCTAAATCAATATAAAGGGCGCTCTTGCCGCGGTTAATAACGGTTCCTTCTATGAGCTCGCCCACCTTGGGTGGACAGATTGAGTCGCTTTTTAATTTTTTGACTATCATAATTTTTTTCCGCCAATAGTGAACGAACGCGCTTTCGCGCTGGATTTAATATAACCGAAAACTTATATTGTTGCAAGGGCAGTTGTATTTTGGTAAGATATAAATAATATGGAAACTAATAAATTACATCAAGGAGATTGTTTTGAGTTGGTCAAAGATATACAAGATGAAGCAATTGATTTAATTGTTTGTGATGGGCCTTATGGCGTAACTAATCAGGACTGGGACAGAATACACGACATACAGAATTTTAACCTTAATTTAATTAAATTTTTTCCCGTGTATTGAAGCCAGGCGGAGCGCTTTATTTGTTTGGCAAAGCCAATTGTTTGGATTTTATTGATTATCGGCCCTGCTTAAACTTAAACTCGCGAATTATTTGGTATCAACCCAGCCGCTTGGCGCAAGGGAAAAAAAATTATACTAAGAGATGGTTGCAAAACTATTCCTGCTGCAATTTTATCTTTTCGGCTGCGTCATCGTCAGACTTC
>PFAV01000058.1:0-4015 GCA_002773545.1 bacterium (Candidatus Gribaldobacteria) CG10_big_fil_rev_8_21_14_0_10_41_12
ATCCTTGTCAACCACAAAATAAGGGCCGCCCGACAGGCCTATCCCCTTGCGTTGGCCGATAGTGTAAAACCAAAAGCCGCTATGCTGGCCCAATGTTTGGCCGGCTTTGTTTTGAATTGCGCCGGGCTTTGCTTTGAGATATTTTTTCAAAAACTCTTCAGTGGTATTTTGAATAAAACAAACCTCTTGCGACTCTTTAGTTTGCGCCACCGGCAAATTAAATTTTTTAGCTAATTGCCGCACCTCGGTCTTGTTGGCAATTTCGCCTATCGGCAATAAAACTTTGGCTAATTGCTTTTGATTCAACTGCCAGAGAAAATATGTTTGATCTTTGGCTTTGCATTTTGCCTTCATCAACTTTGAACTTTGAACTTTGAACTTTGAACTCGCTCGGCTTAGCCGAGCGTAATGGCCAGTAGCCACAAAGTCAGCGCCAATGGCCAAGGCCTTATCTATCAGAAGCCCAAACTTAATTTTTTTATTGCAAACTACGCAGGGGTTGGGCGTTCTACCCGCTTTCATTTCTCGTAAAAAATAGTCAACAACTTTTTTCTTGAATTGTTGTTCTAAATTCAAAACATAAAACCGTATACCCAAAACCCGCGCCACCTCTCGGGCTCTTTGTTGGGCGTCAAAAGAACAGCACCTATTCCAGCCGCCGCTTTTACCGCTATTAAACGGCGCCTGCCAAAACTTCATAAAAATTCCTGCCACCTCATAACCCTGCTGTTTTAACAGAGCCGCGGCCACCGCGCTATCCACCCCGCCTGACAAAGCCACGGCTACTTTTTTACTTTTGTTTAATAATGCCATATAATAAACTAACATAACAAAATAATCATGAAAAATAAATCCCAAGAAATGTATTTTCGCACTCGCTCGGGTGTTGACGCAAATAAGCTTGCGTCAACACCACTCGCTTCGTTTGAAAATCAAAAAATTCAAAGCGTTTTATTTTTAATAATCCTAGCCGTTATTTTGGCGCTCTTTTTGCTTTTATTAAAGCCCTATCTTACTATTATCATTGCCAGCGGGGCCTTGGCGATTGTTTTTGCTCCTCTGTATAACAAAATCGCCAAACTACTCAAGCAGAAAAAAACACTGGCCTCTTTATTATCGGTCGGCCTGGTTACTTTAATTGTTTTAATACCCTTATTTTTAATCGGCTTTCAAGTTTATAGAGAGGCCTCGGGCCTTTATGGCGGCCTTTCTAATAGTAATTTTGGCCAACTCAATAACTTAGCCGATAAGGCCGAAAAAGTTGCTCAAAAATTATCACCGGGCTTTTCCTTAAATCTCAACACTCAATCAGTCATCTCGCCTATTTTAAGTTTTACGGCTGGGCATTTGAGGGGGCTGTTTTCCGGCGCGGCCAAACTTCTGCTTGACTTGTCGCTGGGCTTAATCGCTTTGTTTTATTTTTTCAAAGAAGGCCCGGCTATAAAAAAATATCTTTCCGAGATAAGCCCGCTCTCTGACAAAAACGACAATGATATTTTTAGCGCTCTCAAAAAAACAATTAATGCCTCTCTTAAGGGCGGCCTGCTCACCGCTATTTTACAGGGCTTTACCTTTGGAATTGGCTTTTTAATTTTCAGCGTGCCTAATGCGGCTCTCTGGGGGACCGTGGCGATTATTACCTCGCTTATACCGGGCATTGGCCTGGCCTTAGTAATTATTCCGGCCACTTTGTATCTTTTTATCGCTGATAAGTTTTTACTGGCCTTGGGTTTTTTGATTTGGGCTTTGCTCTTAAATATTATTTTTGATAATATTATCGGACCAAAATTAAAAAAAGGCGCTGGCCTGCACCCTTTAATTATTTTGTTTTCGGTGTTAGGAGGAATTTCTTTATTTGGGCCAATAGGTATTTTAATTGGCCCAATGATCGCCAGCTTGTTAGTTGTTCTCCTAAAAATCTATCCGGAAATAGTCAATGCAAATTAAAAAACTACAGTTTTTGAACTATAGGACAGAAACTGTAGTTTTTTATTGCTCGCGTTTTTGGTGGCTTTTTTCTATTTCTTGTTTTTCTTGCATCAATTCTTGATAAAACTTTTCGTCCCGCTGCTTAATTGCCGCCATTTTCTCTTCTGAATTTAAAAAATTTTTAAACTCTTTAGGGCGCTCAAGTCGCAATGAATCAATTTTAGGACGCATATCAGTAAACTGCTTATAAAAATTAGGAAAATTATCTCTAATCATCTCCTGCCATCGTTTGACTGTTTCAAATTCTTCGGTCCAATGCTCTTTGGATAATCGAAAAAATAAAAAATCCATCGCTTCGCTAGACTTTAAATTAAAAGGCAAGTCGTCTGTATCTTTGACATCTTGTTCTAAAAAAGCCTCCACCGCCGTAGCCGGATAACCCAAAGCCAAGCCAATTTCTTTTTTATTATCCTCCCTATCGGCTGCATCTAACCTATCTAATGCCGCCTTATCGCGAGCGACATTAAATGTTATTATTTTTGAAAGCGGTTTTTTGTTCTCACCGCTTATTATTTTTTCTTCTGAAGAAAAAATAAGGCCACTCTTCAAGAGCCATTCTCTAAAAAAATTATTTTCGTCCAAAAACTTTTTCTCGTCTTCTATAACTGAGCCAAAATCAAGCCGTAAGTAAAAAGTGGCAGCCGGCTTTTCTCTAGTCAATATCAATAGTAAAATCATCTTGTCTTGATCGCCCAATAGCGGTGTTTTTTCTAATTCATTAACAATCTCTAAATTAAATCTTGATTCGATTTTATTTTCCATTCTTTCTCTCATAATTTTAACAATGATTTTTGTTAATTGTCTCTTTTTCTTTTTGCAGTTGCTGATGGCGCTTGGTTAATTTTTCCGGGATTGGCTTTTTGTTTTTGCTTAAATAATTATAAATCGCTTCCAGCAAAGCGTCGCCCGCCAACACCGAGCAATGGATTTTGATAGGGGGCAACCCGCCTAACTCTTGGACAATTTCTTGACGGTCAAAATTTATGGCTTGCTCTATTGTTTTGCCTTTGACCAAATCCGTGAGCATGGACGAGGAAGCAATGGCTGATAAACAGCCATAGGTCTCAAATTTGATATCTTTGATAATTTCCTGTTTTTTGGCGTTTTTGCCTACTTTAATATAGAGCCGCATAATGTCGCCGCATATTAAATTTCCCACCTCGCCCACAGCGTCAGGCATTTTCATTTTGCCGTAATTGTGGGGTTTGTTAAAATGTTGTAAAACTTTTTTTGAATATGGAATCATATTATTTTATCGGTGAAATCGCTCTCAATCGTTTAATAATATCAGGCAAAACTTTTAAGACATAGTCAATTTCTTCTTTGGTGGTGTATTTGCCCAACGAAAACCTGATAGAGCCATGGGCTTGTTGATGCGACAGCCCCAGAGCCATTAAAACATGGCTGGGTTGCAAACTGCCCGAAGCGCAAGCCGAGCCAGTAGACACACATACGCCTTTTTGGTCTAAGGCCATTAAAATACTTTCGCCCTCCACTCCGCTAAAACTAATATTAACATTATTGGGCAAACGATTATCGGCCGAGCCATTTAAGCTTGTTTTGGGTATATTTTTCAAAATTCCGTCAAGCAACTTGTCTCTTAATTTTTTGATATTTGCAATTTGAGATTTGCGATTTGAGATGGTCGCAATAGCGGCGCCCAAGCCCGCGATGGCTGCCACATTTTCCGTGCTCGGCCGCAAACCCTGCTCTTGATGCCCGCCAAACATCATTGGCTCCAAGGCCGCGCCTTTTTTAACATATAAAGCGCCAACGCCCTTGGGCCCGTAAATTTTATGGCCAGATAATGTCAGCAAGTCAACGCCCAGCTTCTGAACATCGCAATCCAAGTAATTAGCCGCCTGAACCGCGTCGGTGTGAAAAATAATTTTTTGGTCGGTGGCCTTAATCACTTTGCCAATTTCAACGATTGGCTGAATAACGCCAATTTCATTATTGGCATACATTATAGAAACCAAAACCGTATTAGGCCTAATAGCTTTCTCAATATCCTCAACTTTAACAA
>PFAV01000058.1:4056-5866 GCA_002773545.1 bacterium (Candidatus Gribaldobacteria) CG10_big_fil_rev_8_21_14_0_10_41_12
GTTATAATATGCAACTTTGAACTTTTTATCACGCCCAAAATAGCCAAGTTATCCGCCTCGGTGGCCGAGCCAGTAAAAAAAACTTCTGCCATGGAACAGTTAAGAAATTTAGCTATGTTCTGGCGAGATGCTTCCACCGCCTCCCTGGCCCGCTGACCAAATTGATGCAGGGAGGAGGCATTGCCGTAGTGTTTTTCAAAATAAGGCCTCATCGCTTTGGTCGCTTCTGGGCTCTGTGGGGTGGTAGCGGCATAATCAAGATAAACTTGTTTCATATTCTTAATTACTTCTTAAATTCAGAAATGGCGTCGCGAAAAACAATCCCTGCCACTATTAAAATAATGGCCACGCCAATAAAACCACCTAAAAAAGTTATCATAAAAAACAAAAATTATTTTTTACTAATTAGCAAATAAAAACCAACTATCACTAAAGCAATCGGCCAAAAGATATCCCACTTAAACCAAGAAACATCAATTAAGCCGCTCAAGAAAGACGCTCCGCCTAAGATTATAATAGCCAGCCCAACCACTCTTTTTTTATCATGAAACCACGCTGGGCCAGCTGGCTGGGATTGCTCAATTACAGGTAGTTCCTCGGCCGCGGCTGGCTCATCAGAAACCACCTTACCCTTACCCTCGCTCTTTTTTAGTTCTTTGATTTTATTGGCCAATTTTTCTTCGCTTCTTTTTAGAACAGCTGAAAAACCAGCCACTCTATCGCTGATGTTGCCGCCGTCTTCATTGGGCACAATCAGCCAAAATAAGATATAAAGCAAAATGCCCAAGCCGTGTACCAAAGCCAAAGCCACAAAAATAATTCTTACCAAGACCGGGTCTATGCTAAAATACTCGCCCAAGCCCCCGGCCACGCCCGCAACTATGCGCTCTTGCTTGGCGCGATATAATTTTTTGGTTGATTTTTCCATATATTTTTGTCTATTTCCACTACCATACACCAAAATCAGTATTTTTTCAACTAAAAACTATTTTCCGCGGTTCAATATTGCTGCCAAAAAACTGGCTACCTAATTTTTGAAACTTGTCAGTCAGGTCGGTGGTTAAAAATTCGGCCTGGCCTTTTCGCGACAACTGTTGTTCTATGGCCGGGTGCCGTGATAAATAATCAGCCAATTTTTTAGCCACCACCTTGCCTTCCGAGACAACCGCTACATTAAGGCCGACAATTTGCTTAATTTTCTTTTCCAAAATTCCATAGTGGGTGCAACCCAAAACTAAAGTGTCTATATTTTTTTGTAAAAGCGGTTTAAGATATTTCGCCAACGCTAAATCAGTCATGGCTGAATTATGCTCGCCCTCTTCCACCAACGGCACCAATAAAGGAGCTGGATTTTGAAAAACCTGAATGGCTGGCTTAATTTTTTTAATTTCCCTGACAAACGCCATACTATTCACTGCCCCGCTAGTGGCCATAACTCCCACACGATTGTTTTTGGTTTTTTGCGCTACTTGTTCGGCCGCTGGAATTAAAACCCCCAAAACTCGCCTGGCGGGATAATGTTTTGGCAAATAGTCCTGCTGAATTTTAGCCAAGGCCTCCGATGATGCCGTGTTGCAAGCCAAAATAATCAATTGACAACCCCGCTTAAACAAAAAATCAACCGACTGCTCGGTGAATTTATAAATTACTTCTTGACTGCGGGTACCATAGGGCGTTCTGGCTGTATCGCCCAAATAGAGATAATTATATTGAGGCAATAATCGGACAATTTCTTTAAGGATATTCAGGCCGCCAAATCCAGAATCAAAAACCCCGATTGAGCCACTGCCTCTTGGAAATGTTTTTTCAT
>PFAV01000058.1:6237-8955 GCA_002773545.1 bacterium (Candidatus Gribaldobacteria) CG10_big_fil_rev_8_21_14_0_10_41_12
TTGCCAGCAACCAACCAATAATAAACCCCTCCCACGACCGCCAAAAGAACGAAAAAGATTATAAAATTTAGCAAATATTGTGACATAAGTTAATGTCAAGGGCAGACCTCTCTTAAACTGATTATAATATTTATTCAAGTTAGAAGAGGTCTGCCCTCGGTTAATTTTTATTATTTTACCTTCCGCAATCAAATTAAGCAAGTTTTAATTATTTACCTAAACTTTCGTTCTCCAAACTAAACTTTTCTCAATATCTCCATAAAACTATTCATAGTCATTCCTTCGCTTGTAGGAAAAATACTCTGGTCTAAATTAGTGACGAATTGCTCTATTTTTCCATTTATCTCTTCTTTAATTTTATCACACTCCCATTTTGGCTTTGGAACTGATATTCTTTCTCTGGTAAGGTGGCTTAAATATTTAGTCTTTTTACAAACTCGTCATATTTTTCAATGCTTCGATCATTTTTCATCTCGCTGTAGATTAAACAAAGTTTTTGGTATTCTTTTTTACAATATTCTTTTTGCTTAATTTCTAATTCCTCTGAATTAGCCAGGTCTCTAAATTTCCTGAGCAAATGCGCCCAGCATAGTTGGTGGTTTTCCAGCTTTTTGTAAGCTCCGTAGTCATCGCTAACCACAACACCCTTGTAGTTTTCTCCAATTAAAGTATCAACATTGCCCTTACCTCGATGTTCCCCGACTAGAAAAACACTTTCTTGGCTATCAGCTTCGCTCATTACCCAACTAAAAACTTTGCCTTGTTCAATAAATAGCTTCCAGCTTGTTTCATCTAGATGAATGGCTGGCTCGCCACGAATTTTCTTTTTCAATTGTTCATAGACAGGTCTTAAATGCAGAGCTTCTCGGTTCAAAATTTTAGCTATCTCGCCTTGGGATATTTTAGCTTGATAAGTGTCGTTGAGCAGGTTTTGTATTTGAGCAAATGATAATCGAGCGACAATTGAGAGGTAACAGGTATACTTCTGGATACTAGGGCCAAGGATAACCTTGGTTTTGGGCAAAGGTATAGCTTGTCGCCATTGCTGGCAGTTTGGACAGTAGGACTTTTCCACCTCGTGTTTTCTGACAATCTTTTTGCTTGGTATGGGAATATCTTCCTCGTAAAATATGGCTGTCTTTTTGTAAATGGTTTTTGTTCCACATGAGCAGGTGTCAATGGTATGCCGTTTCACTTCCGTAACCTCGCTTTCATTGGGAACAGGTCTTTTGTAGGAATCCACGCTTCTTTGTGTTTTTTCTTTTGGTTCAAGAAAGTTGCCAAAATGGTTTTTATCTTTTGGTTTCTTCTTTTTTCCGAATACCATAATTCTTAACTCTTCCACTTGGAGCTTTAAGCCCTCAATAATCTTTTGCTGCTGTAAGACAATTTCCTTGAGGTTGGCGACCTCTTGCTTTAGACACCTGTTTTCTGCTTCTAGGTTTTCAATTCGGGTTCTGGCTATGGGATAGAGCCTTTCCAAATTCTGTAACCTGATCATTCTTTGCTTGATTTCCTGTTGAGATAGTTGTTTCATACACTCCCATTTTACCATTTTTTACTAGTGTTTTGTAGGGAAGTGTGAGGGGTTACGCTGTTCGCGGGTTTTTGGCCATTTTCAAAACAAAACCGCCCCAATGGTTCGGGGCGGTATTTTTGCAATTATCAATAAATCTCTACTTTATCAATGGTTCTTGCCCGCCCAAGTCATCATAAATTTTCTTAATCTGCTTTTTAAGTTCTGGCAAATCGTCTTTTACAATATTCCAAACTCTTTCCAAATTAACGCCAAAATATTCATGGGTTATAATATTTCTCAAGCCAACAATTTTTTTCCAAGGAATTTCCCCATTTTGATTTCTTATTCTCAAGGGAATATTTTTAGCTGCTTCCCCTATTATCTCTAACCGCCTAACTACTCCATCTTGTAAAAGATGGGTCTCAAAAAACTCTTTCTTGCTAATTTTATCAAAATATCCCTCAATCGCGTCAACGCTGGCTAAAATATCAAATAGAAATAACTTAAAATCTCTTTTTACCATAAATAGAAATTTGTTCCGCTAAAATTCTCTCTTTTAATAAAGGATGCAAGGCCTCATATTCAACCAAGTCAACCTTCCTTGCCAACCTTTCTTCAAGTTCCAGCTTTAACCCAATAAAATCCAACAAGCTGGCTTTTTTCGGCAATTCTACCAACAAATCAACATCGCTCTTTTTTTTGGCGTCGCCGCGAGCTTGGGAACCAAAAAGAGCGGCCTTTTTCACGCCTTGTTTTCTTAAAATAGGTATAATTTTTTTAGCGATCTCTTGTTTGCTCATACACCGCTATTTTAACACAGAAAACTACAAAACAAAACCGCCATTTCAAGGCGGTTTTTTATTTTAAGTTTTCCCAAATATCATTTTCCTCAAAACCCCATTCTATCATTTTCTTGAAAATCTTAATGTTAATAAACTTATGCAGGCTATATTGGATTGTGTATTTGCTTTGTGTTTTTGGATTCAAAACTCTAATTGACTTCCCTTGCCAAAGCCAGTTTCTACAACAAGCCCTAATTTACGACACGCCTTTATCTATTGCGCTTGAGTTATATCGGAAAAACTTCGGCTAGACATAAACTTTTTGCCCTAAAATAACTGGCTCGTTATTGGCTTTTAATACATCATCTTGGCACAAATATGGTGGAACGCCAAAATAAGTAAAAACCGCGTCTTTAA
>PFAV01000058.1:8988-9107 GCA_002773545.1 bacterium (Candidatus Gribaldobacteria) CG10_big_fil_rev_8_21_14_0_10_41_12
CAGTAATAATGCCATCAATATTAACTGATTCCGCCGCCCAGGAGCCGTCGGGATATTGTTCAATGAGATGGTTGCAAAACTATTCCTGCTACAATTTTATCTTTTCGGCTGCGTCATCG
>PFAV01000005.1:0-3593 GCA_002773545.1 bacterium (Candidatus Gribaldobacteria) CG10_big_fil_rev_8_21_14_0_10_41_12
CCTTGTTCTAATTGTTTCACGCAGTATTCGCGGTTATACCATATATGCGGTTGCCGGGGAATTGCCTGTTTTTATTTTATCATTTCTTAAAATAACAAACAATCCCCCCGCAATTTGTTGCTTTTCAGGCCAAAAAATTATAAGACAAATGTATGCCAAGCGCGACTAAAATTTTGGAATTTCAATTTAATCCGGCTCATAATAGAGAACCCAAGCTGCCGGTTTGGTTGCGGCGCAAACACCGCCAATATTTTTTTGAGTCCTCGCGCTTTTATCCAGCCAACAAAACCGAAAAGCCCTTGGGCAATCTTTGCTTAATAGCTGAAACCGCCAGCCAGGACTTTAAGGCCAGAGCCATACTTTTATCGTTGGCCCGAGTGGTGCGCAAAGAATATTACCGCTTTTTTTACCCCAACCCGGCCGATTGCTTCAAGTGGGCCTTGGAGCAAGGTAATCGCTTTTTAAGCCGCCAGCTTAAGCAAGACAACAACAACTGGTTGGGCAAAATTAATTTTGCCGCCCTGTCCAGCCGGGCCGACTTGTCTATCAGCTTGGCCAAAATCGGCCAGCCGCCGGTTTTGCTTTTAACCAACAACGAAGTTTTTGATTTAAGCCGTTCGCTGTCGCAAGAGGGTTTGCCCTTTCAATATTTTTCCAATGTGATTGAAGGCGAAATTAAGCCCCAAGACAAGCTTTTGCTTTTAACCCAAAATATTTTTGAAGTGTTTGACGAAGAAGAAATGTTAAGATGGCTTTTACCTACCCGCAAGCCAAGCGAGATTAAAAAAATATTCCAGCAGAAAAAACCGGCTTTGCGCCAAGCAGTTGGCGCTTGCTTGATTGTCTGCGCCAAAAAACCATCGCGCTGGCCTTTATCTTTTAGAAAAGTTTGACGGTTATTTTTTTGTTGTGGTATAATAATGGGGGCAGACCTCTTCTAATTTTTATATGTTTTTTTCAAATTAAGAGAGGTCTGCCCCCACCTAATTATATGCCAAAACAAACCGAACAAGAACTCTCCCAAGAAATTGAATTTTACGGCCGTAAATTGGCCGCGCTTCTGCAACATCTCAAAGCGCCCGAAAAAATCAAGCTGGCCTGGGCCGCTTTACTGCCTAAAATGACTATTAAACAAATCAGCCAGCTTTTAGATGTTTTGGAAGCCCGCTACTTAGACGAGCAAACCAGCCATATAGACAAGGCCTTGCAGCAAGAAATTGCTCAAGTGGTGGAAAAATTCGCCAAACAAAGAAAAATAAACAACCAAAAATTAATTTCAGCCATCGAAAAAATTAAGGGGGCAGACCTCTTCTAATTTTTATATGTTTTTTTCAAATTAAGAGAGGTCTGACCCCGTCCCCCGCTTAACTTTATGAACCCTCCAACCTCTGAACAAGAAACCATAAAAAAAATTCAACAAATTTACGAAGAGTTTTTGGATAGAATAAAAGAACTGGAAATTAGCCGCGACCAAAAAGTTTTTTCTATTATCCGCAAAGCCGAACAACGGCAAATTGAAGCCATTAAGGCCAAATTAAATAGTTAGGATTTATCCATTCGTGTCATTCTGAGGCCTAATGGCCGAAGAATCCCGGAGATTATAAGAGACCCTTCGCTGGTGCTCAGGGCTCGCTTCGCTCGGCTCATCAGAATGACACGCCATCTTAAAATTTATGACCGATATGTCTAAAGAACCAATAAAGCCGGAATATAAAAGCGAACAATCAAGCGAGGGCAAAGAAGGTTTTTTGCGTGGCATATTCAATAAAATTTCTGGCAAAGGCCGCGAGGTGCGGGCCGAAGGCGAAAGAATTACTGCTGAAGGCGAGAGCGACCCAAACTTAGAACCAGTTGAAAAACAAGGGATTAAAGAGGCGGTGGGCGAAGCCAACCAGCAAGCGCAAAAAACCCAAAACGAAGCTATGGCCAGAATCACCCAGCTTAACCAAGAAATAAAAACAGCTCAAGAAGCCAGACAAACCATTAAAGCGGCTGGCTGGCAAAAAGAAAAAGAATACCAGCAAAAAGAAATAACCATTGCCCAGGCCCAAGAAAAATTGGCCGACTTAAAGCCAGAAACAAGCCGAGCCAAAAAAACCGAACGGCAAATCCGCCAGAAACAAGCCGAGCAAGATATTTTTAAGTTGCGAAAAGAAATCGCCGGGCTCAAGCAAGACAACCCCGAGCTAACTCAAAAAAGGCAAGAATTGCAAACAGCCAAAATCACCGCGGAAAAAGAAAAAACCATTATCCAAAAAGCCGGCGAGCTTTTCACCAACAAAGAAGTTGGCAAAAGGTTTATTGTCGGCCAAATCAGCGCCCTGTCTACTTCTTTGGGCTTGCGCGCTGTTTATAGTTTGCCAACTTGGCTTTGGCAAAGAGCCAATGTTAAGGGCGAGTGGGGGCGAGAGGGCTTGCAAAAACATCTTGAAAAAACTTTAGCGGCCTCGCAGAAAAGAAAAAACAAAGCCCCGGAAGGAACTTCGCAGAAAGCGGAAATGGCCGAAATGATGAAAATAGTTAAAATGACCAAAGAGGGCGGCCAGAAAAATTCTACTTTGCGCAAAGAGCTGGCCGACACCATCGCGAAAAATCGCGCCGAAAATAGCCTGCTCAACCAACAAGAATCAGCTGAAATCAAAAAACTAATTGACAAGCACGCTGAAACAAAAGTTAATGGCTTGGAGGTAGCCCGAGACGGCCTTAACAGCGCTTGCGTGGTTGGGGGCGCCTGGTATTTACGAATTTTCAGCAAAGGCCTTTTTGACGCGGCCAACCGCTATCAAAGATTGCAGAGAGAAGCCAAGCCAGACCAAGAAGTGAAATTTTTTCGCGACGCCATAGCCAAGGGCGTATCAGAAACATTTCAAAAAGCGGCTTTTGCTTTTGGCAAAGACAAAACCACCAAACAGCGCGGCTTGGAATTTGCCCAAGCGGCCAGCGCCTTGATGTCATACTATGGCATGGGCGCTTTGTCATTGTTAAGGCCCGAAGTGCTCACAGCCGACATTGACCGCGTCATAGACACCTTCAGCGGCGGCCAAGACCTCGGCCAAATGATGGAAAATATGGGCCAAAATGCTTTTGAAAACGCCGCCATTGTGGCCGGCCGCTACACAAAAATCGCCGAGATCACCGCCAAGCCATTTCGCAAAGCCCCGTCAGCCAGCGCCCCAGAGCAACCAACCAGCATACTTCAAGAACATCCCCAAGATAAGCCCTTGGGACATTTCAAACACCCCTACCACCCCGGCGGCATCAAGCCCAGCCAACCGGAAGTAAAGCCAGTTGCTGAAATTCCCGAACCAAAACCCGCCGCCGAGCCAACTACCGCCCCTGTCATTCCGAGCGAGCTCCCTGCGAGCGAGGAATCTCAACTTTCCGCTACCCCCACAGAGGCCAGGGATTCTTCGCCCTTGGCTCAGAATGACACAACTTCTTTTGCTGAACAGTTTCCCTCTGGCCAAAAATTAAAAGAATCAATGCTCAAGGACTTACAGGAAGGATTAGCCAAAAAAGACGAGCCGAGCGAATTAGCCAAAGATATGTCTAAAACGCTTCAGCAGAATCTGGGCGAAGAAACGCCCAGCGAA
>PFAV01000005.1:3601-4664 GCA_002773545.1 bacterium (Candidatus Gribaldobacteria) CG10_big_fil_rev_8_21_14_0_10_41_12
AGCCACGCCAGCAGAAACCCCAATCCCACAACCAAAAGAACCATTGACTCACCCAGACAATTTAACCGAACCGCCGAAACAAGAGGACTTCTCTTTGCGGCAAACCCCAGCCATTGAAAAACACGATTTTGCGCCAGCGCCAGAAATAGTCCCGAGCCAGCCAACCAATGAAACCCTTAACAGCGAAATTTTGAAAACCTACGACGAGCTTAACAGTAAAATACGCCAAGCAACCACCCATAGCGGTATTTTCCGCGCCAGATTATTACACAACAACCAAGATATTGAATTTCGCCACGACAACGGCGAGGACAACAAAATGTTTTATCGCTTGAAAGGCCAAAACGAATGGCAGCCAGTAAGCGATTTGTCCGACACGGCCCAAGCGCCTTATGTCCCGCCGTCAACAACAGAACACGAAATGACCACCACTCTCCCGCCAGCCGAAACAGAAATCCCAGTCGTTGAACAAGCCGCCGCTACCGAGCAATCATCAGACAGCAAATCCTATATCCTTGCGCCTAACAAGGGACTCCCCACCAGCGCCGAAGTGGAAGAAGAAAAGAAATGGCTTGAAGCCCAAACCAAACCAGAAGCCAGCCAACAGCCAGCAGACGAACAGCCGCAACCCCAGCCCGAAGCCCAGCCCCCTGCTGAAACAACCGCTACTGTTGCGCCAGCCACCGAGCTGGAAGCCCCAACCATCACCGACGACACCACCAACGAAGTTATTAAATACTTTGAACAAAATGATTATAAATCCCCTCTTTTGCCATTGCTGAAAGAAAACCAGCAAATCGGCACCCTGTATCAAGAAGTATCCCTCAATATTGAACAAGACAACAAAACAGCCGCCCAAGCCGCCTTAGACCAAATCAAGTCCCTTGTTTTTAATCAAGAAACCGGCCAAGACGACTACAATATAGCCGACACCCAAAACGCTTTAATTAAATTGGGCTTCAATCCCAAGGATTTAGTCAACGCGGCCAATGGCGATGAAAAATTTTTCGCGCTGGCGTGGAAAAATTTTCTGAAAAACCAACTAAACAAACAAAATCGCCAA
>PFAV01000005.1:4846-5752 GCA_002773545.1 bacterium (Candidatus Gribaldobacteria) CG10_big_fil_rev_8_21_14_0_10_41_12
CGCAAATTTATCAAAAAAACCTTTTTGGCCTAAAATTCCAAAACCATGTCTGGCGATATCATAAGAAAAACCAGCCATAATTGAAAATTCATAACTGCCGATTTCTAGATTGATTTCATGCAGATAAGCAACTGCTCCACGGCTCTCTTCTATGCCTCCGAATGTCTCTTGTTTGCCCGCCCTAACATCTAAACCTAAATACTCCCCTATTTCACCGTCAAAAAGACAAAAATCTGCCCCCGAATCAATCAAAACAGCATAATCAATTGATTGCTCGCAACAGGCGATTCTAACAGGAATAATTGGTTTCAGAATAACCGAACCAAAAAGAGAAGAATACTTTTTGAGAGGAAATTTAAAATACTTGAATTTCATAATGACGAAAATCCGCCGATATAAGGCATGATTTCGGTTGGCACGCGAAACATAATGGGTTTTTCATAACCCCTCGCCTTTGCCTTTTCCAGCGCCTCTTTTATGGTTTCTCCGCTGGCCACAATGGTTTTCTCATCTTTCTTTAAAGCTACCCATAAGCCTTTGTATTTTTTATAAATTTTTGTCCAATCTATTGCCATATTTTTACCTTATTATTTTTCTATTGATTTTATTCTACCAAACCAATCGCCTGCCGTCAAATCAAACCAGGTCTTTCCTTACTGTAATATAATAGACCCTCAAGATTAAAAATCTTTTCGGGTCTAATATTTCACCACTACCTCCTTTCAGATTGGCGGGTGAATTTTTTTGTTTTTTGGTTTCTTTTTTAAGCTGCCAAGGTGTGGGCCTATTTCAGCCCCAGCTCCTTGGCTTTTTTAGCTATTTTCTTGGCCTCTTCTTCAGAGATACCAAGAATTTTCCTTGCCGCCTCCTTGTCGGCGCCGAAGTGGCCACCAATAGCGAGGACAG
>PFAV01000059.1:0-1932 GCA_002773545.1 bacterium (Candidatus Gribaldobacteria) CG10_big_fil_rev_8_21_14_0_10_41_12
ATTTAATAGATTTTTTAGTTTTTAGCTATGCTCTGGTTTCTATTGCATTCATTTTGGAAAGTCGGATTGCGGCTGTCATTGCTTTATTATTTTTAATTTCTTGTCCTGTTTTGTTGATATTAAAAAAAGCGCCATTTGCTGAAGCGATGGCGGTTTACGCCTATTACTTTTTAATCATTACGGTAGCAACCCAATTGAGGGAATATTGTCGGAAAGAAAGACCTAAAAAAGTTATCCACAGTTGATTGCTTGCATTGCTTTTTTGGATAAGCTATTATTAAAAATAATTTATAATATAAAAATAGAATTGGTCTGATTTTTCATAAAAATATGCCTAAAAAAATTAAACTTTTTTTGAACAGCGAACAAAAGGTCAGTAAATTGATTTTTGGTGTTTTAATGGTTGGGTTGGCGGTTTTAGTCGCGGGCAATGGGGCTTTTGCTTATTTTCAAAGAACGGCTTCAGATAGTAATTACGACTATGGCTATGGCTATGGAGGTAGCTACGGTTATGGCTATGGTTACGGCTACGGAGCTGATGTTTCTGGTTATAATGATTATGGTTTTTATGGCGCTGACGGCAAAGCCACCGCGTTGTCCGCGGCGCAGTCGGGCAGTTCGCGGTTGGTGGTGGGCTATACCACGGATTATTACGCTAAAAACAAGGTTTACTATAGCGCCACGAGCGCCGCTTGTTCCAGCTTGACTAGCAGTGTAAGCCAAACCGCTTTTCAAACCGGCGCTAATTCAGCTACAATTTCGGACTTAACTTGCGGCACCACTTATTATTATTGCGTGGCCAGCGAGGACGCGGGCGGTAATACCTGGTATACCAGCGTGGCCAACGCTGATACTGGCGCTTGTGGTGGAAGTGGTGGCGGCGGTGGTAGCGTAGCTCCCAGCACTAGCGACACTATAGTTAGCCAAACAATGGCCGGCGCGATTTCATCAGCCAGCGGGGGCAGCGTTGTTTTAACCACCAGCGAGGGCAGTAAAGCCGAGGTAGTTATGCCAGCTGGCGCCAGCACCGCTAACTTAACAGTTTCCGTGCAAAGCAAATCAGCCGCGTCAGCGGAGGCGGCCGGCACAGTAGGTGTCGCTCCAACAGGAGTTTACCGAGTGGGCAATTTGGTGTTTGAGTTTTCAGCCCAAGACGCCTCTACTAATCAGGCGGTCAGCCAGTTCTCTAAGGACATTACCCTTTCCTTTACCTACACTGACGCTCAAATTGCCGGCTTGAGCGAGGACAGCTTGCAGGTCTACACTTGGCAAAACGGCGCTTGGGTGGCCTTAACTGGTGTGATTGACAAGGTTAATAACAAAATCACCATCACGGTCAATCACTTCAGCTACTTCTCTATTATGGGTCAAAAGTCAGCCACTAGTACGACAATTACTACGGCCACTAGCACTATCACTAAGGCCATCAATCAAATGACCGTCACGGAATTACGCGCTAAAATTAAAGAGGTGTTAAGCTTAATGATTAACTTGCTTTCTCAAATGATTGGCCAATGGCAAACTCAATTGCAAGCCATGGTGCATGGCCAGTCAGCGCCGGCTGTTTTGAAAACATTGGACATTAACTTAAAATACGGCAGTATGGGCGACGCCGTGAAATTGTTGCAAACTTGGTTGTCTCAAGACAAGGATATCTATCCCTTGGGCGTGATTAATGGCACTTTCGGTCCAGCTACCAAGGCGGCGGTCATTAAGTTCCAAGAAAAATACAAAGATGAAATTTTAACCCCGGCTGGTTTAATTAACGGCAATGGCTTGGTGGGCGCTGGCACTCGCGCGAAGTTGAACAGTTTGTACGGCAGCCAATAACAACGATTAACTTTGTTTTTAACCAAAAATTTCCCGACTCGTCGGGAGATTTTTGCTTTATATTGGAGATTTTTTGTGTTAAAATAGATGTATAAAAACATA
>PFAV01000059.1:2062-3532 GCA_002773545.1 bacterium (Candidatus Gribaldobacteria) CG10_big_fil_rev_8_21_14_0_10_41_12
TGGATATCGGGTTTTTATGGCAAGGATAAAATAAGAAAAATTATTGAAAATTTATCGGCCAGCGAGTTTCGGCCGAGTGTTTTGGCTTTGGCAAGCTTGATTTTTGGTATTAAAAAAATGAAATATGCAAATAGAAGCGATAAAATCAGAGCAGCAAAGAATTCTTAAAGAATTATATCTTTTTAAGGATTTTTATTTAGTTGGGGGCACTGCTTTAGCTTTACAAATAGGGCATCGCGTCTCTATTGATTTTGATTTATTTACAGAAAAGTGTTTGCCCCCCAACCTTCTTAGCCGGGTTAAAAAGATTTTTCCAAAAGCAAAAATCGCAATTATCTTAAAACACCTGGAACAGTTTAGCGTAACAGTAGATGGTATTAAAATTGATTTCGTTAAAGAACAACCTTTGCTTTTAGACCCTGTTGTTTTTCAAAATTTGAAAATTACCAGTGTTGCGGAAATAGCGGCCATGAAAGCCCATACTTTAGGATTTAGGGGTAAATTAAAGGACTATGTTGACTTGTATTTTATTTTGAAAAATAAAATAACTGATTTACAATCAATTGGTGATTTGGCAGAACGAAAGTATGGCGCTGAATTTAACTTTCGTTTGTTTTTAGAACAGCTTACTTATATGGAAGATATTGAAGCGGTTGATATAGAATTTTTACGGGAAAAAATTGACAAAGCGGGGTTGCAAAAGTTTTTTCAAGAGGAAGTAAAAAAAATAAAAATTTAACGGAAAACTACTTGTATTCTTTCCAGCTTTTGATTGTTAGGTCGTTCATTTTGAGGGTAGAGATGGCCGCCACAAAAAGCTCCGCTGCTTGCAGGTTGGTGAAAAGCGGCACCTCAAAGTCCACGGCTTTTCTGCGCAGATAATAGTCGTCGGGAATTTTTTCGCTAAACTCCTCATCAGAGATGTTAATAACCAAGTCAATTTTGCCTTGTTCAAGAAATTCTTTGATGTTAGGAGGCGCGCTGGCGGATATTTTTTGCAGGGTTTTGTTCGGGGCGTTATTTTCATTCAAAAATCGCGAGGTTCCGGGCGTAGCGTATAATTGATAACCCATTTGGCAGAGTTTTTTGGCTGAATCAAGAAATTTACTTTGGTTTTTGATGCCGCCCAAGCTCAAGAGGATGTTTTTCTGGGGAATTCTAAAGCCAGTGGCTAAAAGCGATTTTAAGTAGGCCTCCTCCAAGGTGTCGCCAAAGCAAGCTACCTCGCCGGTTGAAGACATTTCTACATTAAGAATGGGGTCGGCTCCGGCCAAGCGGGCAAAAGAAAATTGCGGCGCCTTGACTGCCACATAGTCCAGCACAAAATTAAAGTTCACTGGTTTAACCTTTTGCCCGACAATCGCTTTGGTGGCCAATTCTATCAAATTAATTTTGCTCACCTTAGAGATGAAAGGCATGGTTCTGGCGGCTCGCAAATTGCATTCAATTACTTTTATTTTATTGTTTTTG
>PFAV01000059.1:3562-5776 GCA_002773545.1 bacterium (Candidatus Gribaldobacteria) CG10_big_fil_rev_8_21_14_0_10_41_12
ATATTAAGTTTATTAGCCAGCTGGCGGGCGACATTTTTAATTTGCCGCAGGGTGGCCACATAAAGCTTGTGAGCGGGCATAACTATGGTGGCGTCGCCCGAGTGCACCCCGGCGTTTTCTATATGCTCGGTAATGACATAATTCAACAAAACGCCTTTTCGCGCCACCGCGTCAAGCTCAATTTCTTTAGCGCCAGTAATGAATTTGGTGATAACTACTGGGTGTTCAGTGTTAATTTGGGCGGCTTTTTTAAGGTAATTTTCTAAATCGGTTTCTTGGAAGACCACACTCATGGCCGCGCCCGATAAAACATAACTTGGCCGCACTAAAATAGGATAGCCAACTTTATTAGCAAAATCACGGGCTTTGGTTAAGTCCGAACATTCTTGCCAAAGGGGTTGCTCAATGTTCAGCTCGTCCAAAAGCTGGGAAAATTTATGCCGATTTTCAGCTCGGTCAATGTCTTTGGCCTTGGTGCCTAAGATTTTTACGCCGGCTTTAGCTAATTTGAGCGACAAATTATTAGGAATTTGCCCGCCCATAGAAACAATCACGCCCAAGGGCTTTTCTTTTTGGTAAATATCAATCACGCGCTCTACCGTGAGCTCTTCAAAATAAAGCTTGTCGCTTTCATCATAGTCCGTGGAAACGGTCTCCGGGTTGCAGTTGATGAGAATGGTTTTATAGCCCATTTTTCTTAAAGTTCGTACTGTATTGACACAGCACCAATCAAACTCCACTGACGAACCAATGCAGTAGGGGCCTGACCCCAGCACCATTATTTTTTTTGCCCTGTTATTTTTAGCCGAATTATATTTAATGTCGTCTTCAATACCATTGTAAGTGAGGTATAAATAATTGGTTTTGGCCGGGTATTCGGCCGCCAAGGTGTCAATTTGTTTGGTCAAAGGCAGAATGTTTTGTTTCTGGCGGAATTTTTTGATTTTTAAGGCCGAACAATTTAACAGGTTGCCGATTTGCTTGTCAGCAAAGCCCTGTTGTTTGGCTTTTAGGACTAAATCATAGCGGGGTTTTTTGGCCTTTTTAATTTCTCGGCTAATGGCCGCGATGTTTTCAATTTTATGCAAAAACCAAGGGTCAATTTTAGACCATTGATGAATAGTGGCAATTTTTACGCCTTGCTCTAAAGCTCGAGCCATAGTAAAGACTCTTTCGGGCGTGGGTTGCTTGATGTCTTGCTCTAAATTATTATGATTGTCGCCATTGTTAGTATTAGCCACCAAGCCGTCCACGCCGATATTGAGCATTCGTAAGGCCTTTTGCAGGGCCTCTTCAAAACAACGGCCAATGGCCATCACTTCGCCAACTGACTTTTTACACTTTGATTTGAAAGGCATTGTCAATTCCTCGGTGCCCAAAGAATTTGGCACTGACGGTTACACTATTGACATTAAAACAATGAATGCCTCGGGCGTTTTATTAGAAACGATTTCCGCTATGTCTTTCTTTTTGCAGAAAGGCGGCGATTTTACTTTGTCGGGCACCGCTACTATTACGCAGGGCGACGGGGTAACTGGCGCTAATATCGCCAATGGCCAAACAATGAATATATTTTTGGGCTCGCCTATGACCGGCCCCACCGAGAAGACATTAACCTTTACCGGCAGTAATACGGCCGCTTATTCATTTACTGGCTTGACAGCCGGCGAGTATTTTATGTTCACCGACCCGACGATTACTTTAACTCAAGCGGTGGGAGGAGCGGCTGACTTTGAGGGCTTAATGATGCCCGAGCCCATCCGGTTGTCCGCCAACACTGTTAAAAATTTAACCATTAAAAGACAAGACGCGGGCATTGGCACAGCCGTAACTATCAAGCTTACCGGTGATTTCTCCACTAATAGCGCGGCGGACGATGTGGATATTTTTGCCAACTCGCCGAGCGGCTATAGAATGAAAACTGCTGGGGATGTGAGCAGTGTGACTAATTCCATGGTGGCTACTTTGTATTTGCCTGATGGCCGATGGAATGTGGGTATGGGTCCGGCTATGCCCAAAGGCCCGATGGCAGGACCTCCGTCAATGCCTGATTGGATGCCGCCAATGCCGGTTGGTGTGGAGATTTCCGGCGCCACTGTTAAAGAAAATAGTGGCACAGCCAATGATGGCATTATTGTCTTTAATATCGCTACTCAACAAAAACAAAACCTTTATGGCAAGGTGGTTGATGGCACTGGCGCTGGGATTGCCGAC
>PFAV01000067.1:0-2920 GCA_002773545.1 bacterium (Candidatus Gribaldobacteria) CG10_big_fil_rev_8_21_14_0_10_41_12
CTGGGCTACGGCCTCAAAACATTTTGCTCGTCTTCCTCGCCTCGCTCGAAAATCTAAAATTTCGCTACGAAATAGTTTTGCAACCATCTCGTTATCTGTTTTCAAGAGATCTTGATAATCTTTATAACATTCGATCTTCTCTGCTTTTTGATTCATTCTCGATTCTTCTTCGCGGAGTTGCCGAAGGCTATTTATCATCGCTTCAATTTTTTTCCATTTATCTGGCGGTATATTTTTAAAGTCATGGTCGTCTATTAAAGAATCTTGTATTTTTTTATCTCTTTTATCTGAAGACGAAATATTTTTTTTATTTTCTCTGCAAAACTCCGCATAATTGTCCACCTCTTCTTTTTTCTGTTCTATTAGATCTTTGATTAGTTTGTCAATATTTTCTAATTTTTTTGAAATTTGTCTTTTTTTGGCAATTATTTCATTTTTACTAGCCTCTGATTTTGCCAAGAGGCCATTGATGTATTCTTCTGAAAATAGTTCCTTTACCATTTCTACTGGTTTTTCGAAATCTTTTTTTGTTAATCCGGCAGGGATTATATTAAACAGATAATCCATGTTTTTCTGGGTTACTATTTCGCCGAAATCAAAAACGATAATTTTATCTGGTTTATTTTCTTCCACTAGCAAGCCATAATTGCTGGTGTTTCTGTCTAAATCACCGGTGACGAGGTGCGTTAGAACAAGTGGCAGAAAGTCTTTTTTTAATAACCTTTTTTTAAATAAACCCCGCAAGCTAATCGTACCCGCTTGCTCTAAAAGAGAGTGGAGATTTTCAAAAAAAGAGCAATAATATTTGCCAGGCCTTTCAGGGGATATTTTTATTTCCGGGACAACTATTTCTTGCGAATTCAATTGCTTGACTATCGCTCTTAAAGAATTGCTGACAATAAACTCTTGTGTGGCTTCCGCTTTTTTTGACTCGCTGCGGTCTTCTTTTTCTAAATATAGCTTTCCCTCTTGAGAGCGAAACACTTTGTGCTGTGGGAGACGGGAATATGGCGTGTTTAACACAAGGTAGGGTTTTTCTTCAAGAGGGGATTTTAATAAAATGCTTTCTATAATTGGCTTTTCTGTCTTGGTCGCTTCCTTGTTTCGCTCTGGCACTGGTTCGGAAAAATGTTTTTCTGCTGATTGCATACCTTAAATAAAATTAAATTTTATCCATGGCTATCTTTTGCCTTATCTTATCAATAAATTGCTTAAAAAACCAGAGATTGTGCATAGTCAAAAGCTGTTGGCCGGTTATTTCTTTGGCGCGGAAAAGATGACAGATATAGCTTCTGGTATGGTTTTGGCAAGTGGGGCAAGTACAGGTCTTGTCTAAGGGGTTTTTGTCAATTAAAAATTTGTTTTGATTGAGATTCAATTTTTTTTTGGCGGTTAAAGCAATGCCATGTCGGGCAAATCTCGTTGGGTAAACACAATCAAATAAATCAACCCCGGCTTTGATGGCTCGTTCAAAATCTTCCAAATAGCCGATGCCTAAAAGATGCCGTGGTTTTTCTTGAGGCAATAGGGGAATAGTCCAATTCAAAATTTCATACATTTTGCTTTTCGTTTTGCCCAAAGAGCCGCCAATGCCAAAGCCGTTAAAATCCAAACCGCCAATAAATTTGGCGCTTTGCTCTCTTAATTTTTTATATTCTCCGCCTTGAATAATTCCAAAAAGTCCCTGTTTTGTTATTAGTGATTTGTTTTTTGTTATTTGTGCGGCGCGCAAACAACGCTTCGCCCAGCGGTGGGTTCGTTCCATCGCCTTTTTGGTATATTCTTGTCCAGCCAAAGGCGAGGTGCACTCGTCAAAAGCAAAGGTAATGTCGGCCCCCAGATCTTGTTGAATTTGCATTGATTTTTCCGGGCTTAGAAAATGCTGGCTGCCGTCCAAATGTGAGCGAAAATAAACCCCCTCTTCAGTAATCCGAACCATATTTCTATTCCTGCGATCGCACGAATTAAACAGCGGGGTTGATGGTTTAGATTGTTGGGGGCCGGGGAAGATTTTGGCGATTTTACCTACACCGTGGGCAATGCCCGCTCCCAAGCTAAACACTTGAAAGCCGCCGCTGTCAGTAGCCATAACGCCATTAAAATTCATAAACTTGTGCAGGCCGCCCATTTTGTTCACAATTTTTTCGCCGGGCCGCAAGTATAAATGATAAGTGTTGGCTAAAATACCTTCAAAGCCGATTTGTTTAATATTGTCGCTGGTGAGAGTTTTGATGACTGCTTGGGTGGCCACTGGAAAAAAAGCCGGCGTATGCAAATCTCCGTGAGCTGTTTTGATAACGCCCAAGCGTGCCAGTGATTTTTTAGATTGTTGAATAACCTTGAATTGCATAGTGATAAGCTGTGGATAAGCTGTTGACATCAGATGTCAACAGCGTGTTTAGTAGTAGATTGTGCGGGTTTTGTGATAGGGTTCGGGCATTTTAATTTTTTGCGCCATATTCCATAAAATCCAATCAATTTGGAAAGACGGCAGGTTGCGGCCAAGCTTGGCTAAGTCCTTTTTTAACATTTCCACCGCCCAAATAGTGTTGGCTCTTATTTCAACTTCTTCTCGCGAACTGGCTGTTAGCAAGGTTTCGTTTTTAATTTTTTGCAGTAGTTGGGGCGTATATTCTAAAACGCCAAAATAATGCAAAATTTGCGGTATTTTATAATCAGCAAAACAAGTGAGGCGGTCAATATCTTTAAATTCGCCCAGCCCTTGTCCGCCAAGAGCGCCCCAAATATCACCGGCCAAAATCTGCGCTCGTTTGAGCAGATAGATTTTTTTGCCGTTGAAAACAGCTGTGTCTCTAAAAGATGGAAAATCACGCAGGACTAGCTCAATTAGTTTGCCGGCGTTTTTATTGGCGGCTTTGATGACATTAATCGCTTGACCATTATATTTTTTAGCTAAAAT
>PFAV01000067.1:2933-3322 GCA_002773545.1 bacterium (Candidatus Gribaldobacteria) CG10_big_fil_rev_8_21_14_0_10_41_12
CGAGCGATGGCTAACCGTTTTTCAAACAAAGGTATTGTTTGGCCATTGCTGGCAGCGAAAATATCGGCTAAGTCCTGGCGGCTGATTTTGGCTAAATAGTTGGCGTCAAGCAAAGGATATTTTTTGAGCGCTTTTTTTAGGGCTAAAGCCAAAGCAAAATAACCGTTGACTTGTTTGGCGTTATGAGCAATTGTCCATCTCGGTTGGCCCTTGTCAGCCCAAAAACAAAAATTCAGAGAATCAAGCAAAAAAATATACTGGACTGTTTTTTGAGGGGTACCAGTAAAATGATTAGTTGTATCCCAAGCGGGCAAGGACTGGCTTTTTATTTTTTTAGCCAAGCATTCAACCGCCGCTTGGTTTATTTTCACCTGGCGACTGTGTTTGAC
>PFAV01000067.1:3366-3953 GCA_002773545.1 bacterium (Candidatus Gribaldobacteria) CG10_big_fil_rev_8_21_14_0_10_41_12
CACTATATCAAATGGTTTCAAAAATACAAAACCCCGTTATAAAAACGGGGTTTTGTTAATGAGTAAATACAAAACTGGTTGTTGGTCTACCAGCGACTGTTGTTGCGGTCTCTGTCTCTGTCAAAACCGCCGCCGCCTCCGCGACCTCCGAAACCACCCCTGCCGCCGCCAAAACCTCCAGCCGGCCGCGCCGGTCTATCAGTCATGGGGCGAGCTTCAGCTACCGAGATGTTTCGGCCGTCTAATTCGCCGCCGTTAAGGGTATCAACAGCTTTTTGCGCCTCATCATCACTGCCCATCTCTACAAAGCCGAAACCCTTAGAGCGACCAGAGATTTTGTCGGTGATAATAATTGCTGATTCCACCGAGCCGGCTTTGCCGAAAAAATCTTTCAAGCCGTTCTCATTGGTGTCGTAAGACAAATTGCCAACATATAACTTCTTAGCCATAGTCAAACTTAATAATAATTGATTTGAGTAGGGCGACCTTTTCTCTTGGTGCGCGCTTGATGAACAAACTTGGCGGGGTCTAGCCTGACCCAACTAACGCTCCGCTTATTGTGAACAATATGGCTAAGGAGTCCGCTC
>PFAV01000067.1:3977-7496 GCA_002773545.1 bacterium (Candidatus Gribaldobacteria) CG10_big_fil_rev_8_21_14_0_10_41_12
TTAATACCCAGAATTTTCATTTAATTAACTCATCAACACTCACTCTAAAGACTTTTGAGATTTTTTTGAGGGTGTCAAGCGTTGGGTTTTGGTTTTTGCCAGCTTCAATTTTGATAATTGTGTTATTGGCAACATCAGCCAAGCGCGCCAATTTTTCTTGGGAAAGCCCCTCTTTTTTTCTTAGTTTTTTTATATTTGTGGATAAGTTGTTGCTTGACATATTATATTATAATATTACAATTAAGATGTGTGACGGTTTGCTATTATACCACTATGGTATTGCTATTATTATAAAAAGTCAAATTTATGGTGCGGTTAAAAAGGGTATTTTGCAAAACTTGCGGCAAAGAATTTTTTAGAGAAAATGGCCGGTATAATGAAGCGAAAAAATTCGGATGGAATCAATACTGTTCCAAAGAATGTCTTTATCGGGAGATGGATAAAACACAGATGTTGCTTTGCGAAAATTGTGGAAAGTCAATTTTTCGTAGCCCTAATGCTATTTCTCTTCATAATTATTGCTCTCGTTCTTGCGCTGCTATAGTTAATAATAGAAATGACCCCAAAAGAGTAGCGAAGTTTAAGGTTTGTTTGAAGTGCGGAGCTAATTTCTCGAGTAGTAAAGGAAATTTGAAATTTTGCTCTATGGATTGTAGGGATGGTGCTAGGACTAAATACGGGTCGGAAGATCTTTTGCAAATTATCAAGGATAAATTTAAAGAACTTACGAGGGTTCCTGCGAGAAGAGAAGTTAAGATAAGCAAGCAATGTATGCAAATTTTTGGTTCCTGGAATAACGCCATTATAGCTGCTGGGTTTTCTCCTCATCGTTCGGATAGTCAAAGAATGTATAAAAGAACAAACACGAAAGCGTTAGATGGGCACTTGTGCGACTCTGTTTCAGAAGCACTAATAGACAACTGGTTTTTCTCTCATAAAATTCCCCACCAGAGAGACGTTTATTATCCCACGACAAATCATAGAGCTGATTGGGCCGTAGAAATGAACGGCCAAAGAATTTTTATTGAGTATTTTGGATTGGCAAATGATAGTAAGCGCTATGATAGAGATATAAACTACAAAAGAGAACTTTGTCAGGCAAATGGAGTTCCCTTAATAGAAATTTATCCTAAAGATCTTTATCCAAAAAATTGTCTCAACGAAAAATTATATTTTTTTATCTTGAAAGACATTCAGGATGCTGGGGATCGGACCCAGGCCCCATTCTCCCGAAGAATGGATACTACCGCTATACTACATCCTGTTTAACTTTGAACTTTTAACTATTTAAGTTACCCAATATTTTTGTTTGGTCATATTGTCGCGTTTGGTTTCTACATATTCAACATCTTTTTTAGCTTGTTGGGCTAATTTTTGCAAGGCTTGGTCGGATAATTTACCTAATTTTTTGACTTCTGCTTCCAAAAATTCTTTGGTGTTGTTTTTTGGTTCGGACAACACTTGGGACAACAGATAGGACAGGACTTGTCCTACCTTGGGCCCAGCCGAAATGCCTAAAATTTTCATAATTTCATGACCATTTATTTTAATCATTTTAGGGGCGATGGGGTCTTGGGCTACTTTTTCCACTAGATATTTTAAGTGCCGCAGTTTATAGGGCTCGGCCTTGGGCACGCCCGAGCCAATGCGGTCGGCTTTGCGCACTTGCAATAATTCTTCAATGTTGTCCGGGCCCACATTTCTTACTAGCCGCCTCACCGAGGAAGAGCCAACCTCGTCCACATTATAATAAAAAAGATGAAAGCGCACTAACTTAACAATTTTCTCGCTTTGTTTTTTAGAGAAGCGCAGTCGTTGTAAAATTTGTTGGGACATTTTAGCGCCAATTATTTCGTGGTTGTAAAAAATAGCGCCCTCTCCCTGGCCTTTTTTAACTCGGGGTTTGGCAATGTCGTGCAATAGGGCAGCCATTCTTACTTCCAAAGAAAAGTTTTGCCAGCAAGCGTAGTTTAGCGATGAAATATTGTGCTGGTAGACCTGGAGAGTGTGGTGCTTGCTTTGGTCAATGTCCAAGCCCTCTTCCAATTCTGGGATAACGAATTTAAGCAGGCCCAGTTCTTCTAATAGCTCTATGCCTTTGGCGCCGTTTGGGCTCATAATTATTTTTATCAGTTCGTCGCGGATTCTTTCTTGAGAAATGTTTCGTAAAAGATGGGCGTTTTTTTGAATGGCTGATTTGGTTTTTTCTTCAATTTGCCAAAGGCCGTCGGTTGAGAGAGTAGTGGCAAAGCGGCCCGCCCGCATTAGTCGCAAGGCGTCTTCCTGAAACCTTTCTGCTGGCTCGCCCACCGCGCGAATAACTTTGTTCTTAAGGTCTTCCTGTCCACCGAATAAATCAATAATCTTTTCGTTAAAAGCTAAAGCGTTAATAGTAAAATCACGGCGACTTAAGTCTTCAGCCAATGTTTTAGCGAAGCGCACGGCATCTGGGTGGCGCTGGTCGCTGTATTTTGCTTCAATCCTAAAGGGCGTTATTTCAATGGTTTTTAAGGCGGGATCTTCCGCGGGCGTGACCACGCTCACTGTGCCAAAATCGTTTTCATAAAATGTTTGGTATTTGGCCGCGTCAAAACATGCCTCAATTTTTTTAGGGGTGGCGTTGGTGGTAATGTCCCAGTCATGCGGGCTAATGCCGGTCAAAAGGTCTCTAACACAACCGCCAACGATAAAGGCCTCAAAACCATTTTTTTGCAAGATTTCTAATATCTGTTTTATCTCTGTTGGGATTTCCATAAATTAAAAATTACTCTATTGTGCCTTAAAAATGGATTTTTTTCAAATTTTAGGGTAAGATTTGTATAAAGCTCCCGTGGTGAAACGGATATCACAATGGCCTTCGAAGCCATTAGTCCCCGTTCGAATCGGGGCGGGAGCACAGTTTGCCGTGTTTAGCTTTGATTTTTAGAAATAAATCAGTATAATAATTTAATGTCTGCTAAAAAGACAATTTGTTTTTGTTTAACGCTTTTTATTGTCGGGGTTTTGCTGGCGCCTGTAACCGCTTTGGCTATTAATCATATTTATACTGGTTGCGCGGTGAAATATACAACAGATAATAAAAAAACAGGCGGTATTGATAAAACAACTGGCGCTTGCCAGACAGTGGCTCCCGCAGGCCCCTTGAAAGTGTGTTACGAGGGCATGGTGCCTTGCGGAAAGAATGTGATGGTGGCCAAGAGTATTAGCGATACCGATAATAAAGCGGTGCAGTGGAACAAAGACAATAAGGCCTGCGAGGGAGGTCGGCCGGCCATTGTTAATTGTCAGCTCTGTCATTTTTTCGTGATGATTGACGGGCTAATGGATTTTTTGCTGGTGGATATTGTGCCCCCAATAACTGTAGCGATGTTGGTGATTGGTGGTGTGATGTTTTATTTTAGAGGCTTTAAGCAAGGGTTGCAAAAGTCTGCTATAGATTTGTTTAAAAGCGTGGTGGTTGGTTTATTCTTGATTTACGGCGCCTATATGTTGGTGGGCATTTTCTTGATGGTTATTGGT
>PFAV01000073.1:0-16942 GCA_002773545.1 bacterium (Candidatus Gribaldobacteria) CG10_big_fil_rev_8_21_14_0_10_41_12
GGTTGTCTTGAAATTAACTTTGCAACAAATATGAACGATCGTTCATATTTGTTGTAAAATCTAATCTTCAAAATTCAAAATAACCCCCTCCCAGTTGGGAGGGGGTTATTTTGTCTGCCCGCGATAAAACGGCAAAATCAGTCCTTTCAAAAAGAGGTGCTAAAAATGTGCTTTGGACAAGGATTCCCAATGTATCCAATAAAAAAATCCAAAGAATGCTGTCCTTTGGGTTATAAGAGACGAAATCGCTGGTGCTTAAAAAAATGCACATCCATGGCAAGATACCCACGACCTGGCCATGGTGGCAATCCACCTACAGTAGATCCGTTTCCCTGCGAAGACAAAGAATAGGGGAACGAACCAAAAAGGAAGGAGTTTCACTCCTTCCTTTTTTCTTTTCTTTTTGGTTTTTCACAGTTGCGCCCGCTGTGGTTTTTGGGTATGATAGGGGAATGAAAATAAATACTGACCCAAACAAAATCAAGGATATTTTAGAGAGGGGAGTAGAGGAGGTGATTGACAGAGGGCATCTGGAAACGGCTTTGCGGTCTGGCAAGCAATTGCGGGCGAAGCTTGGCATTGACCCAACAAGCCCCAATATTCATATTGGCCGAGCTGTTCCTTTATTTAAGCTTAGAGATTTCCAAGAGCTTGGACACAAAATTGTCTTGATTATCGGCGACTTCACTGGCGTAATTGGCGACACTTCAGACAAAGACAGCGAGCGGCCAATGCTCACAGAAGTAGAGGTTAAAAAAAATCTTGAAAGCTATATCAAGCAGGCCGAAAAAGTTATTGATGTAAAAAAATGCGAAGTTCGCTATAATAGCGAATGGCTGGGTAAATTGAATTACCACGAAATTGGCCGGCAGGCCGATATTTTTTCGCTAAGCGAATTTATCGCGCGGGAAAATATTAAAAAAAGATTAGACGCGGGCAAGAGAATATCGTTAAGAGAGTTGCTTTATCCTCTGATGCAGGGGTATGACTCGGTGGCCATTAAGGCGGATGTGGAAATTGGCGGCACCGACCAACGGTTTAATTTGCTGGCTGGCCGAGAGTTGCAGCGCCGCTACAACCAAGAGCCGCAAGACATCATCACCAACCCTTTAATTGAGGGTTTAGATGGCCGAAAAATGAGCTCAAGTTGGGGCAATGGCATTAATCTATTTGATCCCGCCGATGATATGTTTGGCAAGGTAATGTCGCTTAAGGATGAATTAATTATAAAATATTTTATTTTGACCACTAGGGTGGGTCTAGCTGAAATTAAAAAATATCAAAAGCAATTAGTCAGCGGCCACAACCCGCGCGACTTAAAAGTGAAATTAGCTTTTGAGATTGTTAGACAATACCATGGCGAAGCGGCCAGTCAAAAAGCCAAAACCGAGTTTGAAAATGTTTTCCAAAAAAAAGAGTTGCCCAGCGACATGCCCGAATGGCCAGCTAAAAAAGGGGAGTATAATATCTTAGATTTATTGTTTGAAAGCGAATTAACTCCATCAAAAGCCGAGGCCAAAAGAATGGTTGCAGCGGGCGCTGTTGAGATAAGCGGCCAAACAAAAACTGATTGGCAAGAGATTATAAAAATTGAAAATGGCATAACCATTCAAGTTGGCAAAAGAAAATTTATCAAAATTCTATGTCCAAAATTTTTATAATTGAAGACGAACCCTTGTTGAGAGAAATGTATTGCCAAGTTTTTGCTGAACACGGATTTGAGGTTATATCAGCGGAAAGCGCTGAAGAGGGTTTGATAATGATAGAGCAAGAAGTTCCGGATTTAATTTTATTAGATATTTTATTGCCCAACGCCAGCGGTTTGGAAATGTTAGAACAATTGAGACATATTCCCAGCAATATAGCTAAAACTAAAGTGGTAGCTTTTTCTAATTACGACAATAAAATTGCCAGAGAAAAAGCTAAAACATTAGGCGTGCTGGACTACTTAATCAAAACTGAGTTCAGTCCCCAGGAAATCGTAGAAAGAATAATGACTTATCTCTCATAACATAAATTATGAAAAAAATAATTTCCATCTTTTTAATAGCCATCGTTAGCGGGGCAATTGTCGGTTTTGGAATCAATGATTGGCAAAAAACAACTTTTGCTTACAAGCAGTCCTTCACAGCCAACATAGAGCAGGCCGCCTCCCAAGCCGACAGCCTAACCGCGCCCGGCCAAGAACCAAAAATCGCGGCCGCCAGCGCTTTGCTGGCCGAAATAACTGAAAATGGCGAACCTAAAATTATCTTTGCCAAAAACCAAGAACAAAAAAATCCTATTGCCAGCTTAACAAAAATAATGACGGCTGTCATAGCCAGCGAATTTTACGAAAAAAATCAAACTATTATCATCAACAAACAAGCCATAGAACAGTTTGACGCCAGCGGCAACCTAAAAGCAGGGGAGCAGTTTAATTTAAATAACTTACTGCGAGTTATGCTGATTGAATCCAGCAACGACGCGGCTTTTGCTTTAACCGAACCAATGGCCGGGCCAGCTGGCTTTGTGGCTTTAATGAACCTCAAAGCCAAGGATTTGGGCCTGGAAAATACCGCCTTTTTTAGCCCGAGCGGCCTTGACCCCGAAGATGCTGGCTTGCCAGCCGAACAAATCAATCAATCAACTGTGATTGACTTAGCCAAGTTAGCTCAATTCGTTGTTTATCATCATCCTGAAATAACCAAAATTTTAAGCGAAAAAGAAACAGCCGTTTATTCGCAAGGCAACGAATTTTACCACTCATTAGTCAATACCAACGAATTATTGGGCAAGTTTTCCAGCATCATTGGCGGCAAAACCGGCACCACCGAGCGGGCTGGCGGCTGTTTATTGCTGATCTTGCAAGGTAAAAACCCGCCAAGCCGTTTCGTGGCCGTGGTGCTAAATTCGCCCGACAAATTTAAGGATATGGAAAACATTATTACCGCTTATGGCTTCTGAACACATTATTAAGGTTTTACTGCTTTGCGCTTTTTCTTCAATATTGGCTGTCTTGTGGACGCCATTTTTGACTAACTTTTTATACAAACATAAAATGTGGCGCAAAACCGCCCGCGTTAAAGCCATTGACGGCTCTCCGGCCACGGTTTTTCACCAGTTACACAAAGAAAAAGAGGTTTCCACGCCGCGAATGGGCGGGTTGCTGATTTGGCTCACCACGGTGTTTGTGATTTTTTTATTTGCCATACTTGACGCCATTTTCCCGCGAAACCCTGTTTGGAGCCATCTCAACTTTTTATCTCGCAGCCAAACCTGGCTACCCTTGGGATTATTAGTGGCGGGCAGTTTATTAGGGCTGGGAGATGATATTTTGCAGGTTTTGAGCAAGGGTAAATATGTGGGCGGGGGCATGCGTTTTACCCGAAGATTGGCTATTGTGCTATTAATGGGCTTGATTGGAGCATGGTGGTTTTATTTTAAGCTGGGTTATAGCTCCATCCATATTCCAGGCAACGGCGAGATAGAAATTGGCCTGTGGTATTTGCCGCTGTTTGTCATAACTACTCTGGCTTGCTGGGCGGGCGGAGTGATTGACGGCATTGATGGCTTGGCTGGCGGCGTTTTTAGTATAATGTTTGGCGCTTTCACCATTATTGCCTACACCAACGGCCAATACGATATAGCTACTCTCTGCGCGGTGATTGCCGGGGCTACTTTGTCTTTTTTATGGTTCAATATCCCGCCGGCCCGCTTTTATATGAGCGAAACCGGCTCGCTCGGCCTAACAGTTGTTTTGGCGGCCGTGGCTTTTTTAACTGATTCTTTACTGGTTTTGCCGATAATAGCGGGGCTTTTAGTGGTTGAAGTTGGCTCAATTATTATCCAGCTTTTTTCCAAAAAGTTTTTCCACAAAAAAATATTTCTTTGTACACCTATTCATCACCATTTAGAAGCCATCGGCTGGTCGCGGGAAAAAATCACCATGCGCTTTTGGATAGTCAACTTAGTGCTAGCCATCATCGGCGTAGCCATTAGATTGCTGGGCTAAAAAATATTACAAAGCAATGCGAACTTTTTTATCGTAGGGCGGAGTCTCTCCGCCCTAAGTATAATGTTTTTTTCCTTAACGATTGACAGGATACCACGCCTGTTAAGGCGTGTAGGATGTCATAAAAATTCGTAATATTTTTTAATAATTTCATACTTGTTAGATTCTCAAAAAACTCTTAATAAAAGGGAAAGGAGCTTACGATGCGCGAAATAGATAACGAGTTATTGATAGGTTTATATGTTGAGCAAGAGATGAGCTTGCGGCGAATAGAAAAAGAGTTTAATCTGCCTAAGGGCAGAGCAAAAAAACTGCTGATAAACTACGAAGTTCCGGTTAGAACGAGAAAGCAGCAGTGCAATACGCCGAACCATAAAGCCCGCCAGCAAGATGTTGACTACATAGCGAATCAAATAATCGCTGCTGAAAAAAGCTGGCAAGATCCCAAAATTAGAGCAAAAAAAATTGCTGGCATAATTGAGGCCAACGAACGGCCAGAAGTTAAAGAAAAAAAGAGGACGGCTGCTCTAAATGCCCTGCGAAATCCTCTGTATTGTTTGGAAATTAGGAACGCTTCCAGACAATATTGGAGTATTCCTGAAAATCACGAACGACATTCGCTGACTATGCGGGAAGTTGCTAAAAGACCAGACTATCAAGAAGCGGTTTCAATGGGCTTGAGGGAATATTGGGCAAAACCCGGCAAAAGAGCGCAAAGGGCGCTTGTTTCCGCCGCCATATGGCTAAGGCCTGGTATGAGGGAGCAAATTAGGCGCTCTTTAATCAGAAATTGGGACGAACGACTGCGCTTGCAATCTATCTTGTGGGGCTTTGACAAAAAATTGCCGGCTTTTTCTAAAGAAGAAGAGGCGGATTTTTTCAAAATGGTAGTAAAGGGAAATAATAAAGCCAGGTATGAATTTTTTTGCCGTAATATGGGTTTAGCTGAAAAACTATCTTGGAGAATCTGGCAAAATATCGCCATAATTTTCCCGGACTACCAGGAAATGGACATTGATCTTGAGGTTATCAAACAGGAGGCCTATGTAGCTCTTGGCAGAGCCATAAAGGAGTATGACCCCAAACATTTTGGGACAGCTTTTTCATCCCTGGCTTATATTTCAGTGCCACAAAAAATCATCAAGGCGCTGCACGATTATGGCCGGTTGGTGAGAGTACCCATAAAGGCCGTCGGGATTTACAACGGCGAAACTCTTAGGAGCCCCTTATATGTCGATGGCGTTAAACTAGACGACGAGACGGAAGCGGTAGAAGATGGATTTTCTTTCTTTTTGCCTGAAGAACAAATGAAGCAGCCGCACCTACGCAAACAAGATGGCGATGACTTCTTCGCGCTTGACAAAGAAGAGGTGCTCCGACTTATCAGAAAAAGAGTACCACGACTTCCAGAAAGAAAGTTGCACATATTAGAATTAAGAATGAACGGACTTACTTATCAGGAAATAGGCATTATAGAAAGGATCAGCCGCGAGAGAGTTCGCCAAATTCTTAAAGAAATAATGGCGCGGGCGAGTGTTGTTATAAAAGAGCTTGCTGCCACGCTCCGATAAACGAACTATAGCAGAAGCTTAACAAATAGCTTCTGCTTTTTTTTGTTTGAAATTTATGGTATTTTAAAAGAATGCTAGAAAATTTTAAGGATAAGCAAATATTGATTTTGGGAATGGGCAAAGAGGGGATTGACAGTTATTTAGCTTTGCGCAAATTGTTTCCGCATAAGGTTTTAGCAGTGGGGGACAAAAAAAAGATAGGCCAGTTTGACAAAAAAATACGAGCGATTTTAGCCAAAGATAAAAACTTGAAAAAATATTTTGGCCAGAATTACTTGGCCAAAGCAGGGGATTATGATTTAATCATCAAAACCCCGGGAATATCAAGGAAGGAGCGAAGCTCCTTCCTTCAAGGAAGGAGCGAAGCTCCTTCCTCTCGAATAACCTCGCAGGCCGAGATATTTTACGACAATTTCCCCGGGTTGATTATTGGCGTGACTGGCACTAAGGGTAAGGGCACAACCTCGGGGCTGATTTATCAAATTTTGAAAACTGCTGGCTTTAAGGCCTTTTGGTTGGGTAATGTAGGCAAGCCAGTTCTGCAATACCTGCTCAAGGCCAAGCCCGACCATATCGCGGTTTATGAAATATCAGCCCAGCAATTGCAAGGCCTTAAAAAATCGCCGCAAATCGCTGTTTTCTTAAATTTATTTTCCGACCATTTGGATTACTTTGTTAATTTTCAGGACTATACCAAAGCCAAGGCCAACATAGCTATACATCAAACAAAAAATGACTTTTTAATTTATAATAGCGACGACTCTTTGGTAAAAAAAATCGCCCAGCAAAGCAAGGCGCGTAAAATAGCTTTCAGTGAGAGAAAGCTAAAAATAGTTAAAGGCATTATCAACCCTAAAGAAATTCCTCTACCAGGCGAGTTTAATCAATTAAATGTTTTGGCCGCTATTTTAGCCACCGCTCCTTTTAATATCCCTAAAGAAAAAATTAAAAAAGCCATTAAAAATTTTCACAACTTGCCGCACCGCTTGGAGTTTGCGGGCAAATACCAGGGCATTGAGTTTTACAACAATTCCATGGCTACTGTGCCAGAAACCACCATATTAGACCTTAAGACATTTAATGGGCGGCCAATTTCTTTAATTGCTGGCGGTTCAGACAAGGGGAGTGATTATAGTTTATTAGCCAAAGAGATTGCCAAGAGTTCAGTAAAAAATTTAATTATTTTAGGCCAGGGGACTGGCCAAAAAATTGAGGAAGGAGCGAAGCTCCTTCCTCAAAGGAAGGAGCTTCGCTCCTTCCTGGCCATAACAATGCGGGAGGCGGTTAAAATTTGCTGCCAGCAAACTCCGAGAAACGGCGTCTGCTTGCTTTCGCCAGCCAGCGCCAGCTTTAATATGTTCAAGGACTATCAAGACAGGGGAAAGCAATTCAAAAAATGGGTGAAAAAATATGGCCAAAAAAGCAATTAAAAAAAAATCGCCCCCTGACTATCTTTTATTGATTATTGCGGTTGTTTTAACTGTCTGGGGATTGTTTACCGTAGGTATGACCTCTTTACCTTTATCCCAGCAACGGTTTGGCAATCCCTGGAATTATTTGCAAAATCAAATAATCCGCTTGGCTATTGGCCTAGCTTGCGGTTTGGTTTTATACAAACTGCCGCTCAAGATATTCAAGAAATTTGCTCCTTTGGCTTTTGCTTCAGCCATTGCCTTAGCGCTTTTGGTTTTTGCGCCCATGCTTGGGGTAAAAATTGCCGGGGGGCAACGCTGGATAAACATTGGCGACGGATTTTTAATCCAACCATCGGAGTTTTTGAAAATTGCTTTTATTATTTATTTGGCCGCTTGGCTGGGTAAAAGCCAAACCGTGCCTAACAAGAAAAAAA
This sequence comes from bacterium (Candidatus Gribaldobacteria) CG10_big_fil_rev_8_21_14_0_10_41_12, assembly GCA_002773545.1. Taxonomy (GTDB): domain Bacteria; phylum Patescibacteriota; class Minisyncoccia; order Minisyncoccales; family CG1-02-41-26; genus CG1-02-41-26. The sequence continues at coordinate 7,415 of PFAV01000073.1, forward strand.
CTAAAGAAATTTTACTGCCCTTCTTAGCTATTGCAACGGTTGTTTTTGCTATTTTAATAGCCCAATCTGATTTAAGCACTCTGGGTATTTTAATGGTAGTTTGCTTGGCCATGTATTTTATTTCAGCCACGCCTCTTTGGCACACTTTATCAATCGCTGGCGCTGGAGCTATTGGCTTGACTGCTTTTATTCTACTTGAACCCTACCGTATCAGAAGGTGGTTAGTGTTTATGAATCCAGAAAGCGACCCTCTGGGCCATGGCTTTCAATTGCGTCAAGCCCTAATGGCAGTCGGCTCGGGCAAACTGCGGGGGATTGGCGATGGTTTTGGCCTGGGTTTGAATAATCCACAGGTTGGCCTTTTGCCAGCTCCCCTGACCGACTCAATTTTTGCTATAATAGGTAAAGGCTGGGGATTCTTGGGAGCCAGCTTATTTGTCGCGCTGATAGTTTTATTTTTTTGGCGCGTCTTAAAAATAGCCAAAAAACTTGGCGCCACCTTTGAAGGGCTAACTGTTTTCGGTATCGGCGTATGGATAGTGTTTCAATCGTTTTTTAGCATCGGGGGAATGATAGGGCTATTGCCCATGGGCGGAGTGCCCCTGCCATTTTTCAGTTATGGGGGCTCGCATATTATAGCGGAAATGATGGCTCTGGGCGTTCTGCTTAATTTTTCTAAAAAAGTTCAAAAATGAGATGGTTACAAAATTATTCCGTAGCGAAATTTTAGATTTTCGAGCGAGGCGAGGAAGGCGAGCAAAAAGGTTTGAAGCCATAGCCTAGCTATGGTGAAAAGCTTTTTGCGAAGTCTGACGAAGCCGTAGCCGAAAAGATAAAATTGCAGTAGGAATAATTTTGTAACCATCTCAATAAAATCATGAAAATTATTTTCACGGGCGGAGGCACCGCTGGACACATCTTCCCTATATTGGCTATTATTCGCGAACTGCGAGGCAATTATTCAGATTCGGATCTGGAGCTTTATTATTTCGGACCTAAAGATATGCAAACAGAAATTTTACTGTCGGTAGAAAAAGTAAAAATAAAAAGAATAGCCAGCGGTAAATTGCGCCGTTATGTTTCTATCCATAATTTTTACGATTTTTTCAAGGTGCCTTGCGGTATTATTAAAGCCACTTTTTTATTTTTCTTTTTAGCGCCTGATGTGGTTTTTAGCAAAGGCGGCTATGGCTCTTTCCCCACGGTTTTTGCCGCTCGACTTTTAAGAGTGCCTATTTTCATACACGAGTCCGACGCAGTGGCCGGGTTGGCCACCAAAATAGAAAGCAAGTGGGCCATGGAGGTCTTTACTTCTTTTGCCAAAACCGCCAACTTATCTGCTAAAGAAAAAGTGGTGTGCGTGGGCAATCCTGTAAGGGACAGGGTGCTGGGAGGCAATAAAGAAGAGGCCTTGAAATTTTTTGAGATCTCCAGCCCAAAGCCGGTATTGTTTATTTTGGGCGGCTCGCAAGGAGCAACCAGTATTAATAATCTTATTTTAGAGATCTTGCCCGAGCTTTTAAGGGACTTTGAAGTTATTCACCAAACTGGCGAAAATAATTTTAAGCAAATCATCAAAGAATCCGCTGTTTTAGTGGCCGATGAAAAAGCCAGAAAAAACTATCATCCCTTTGGTTTTATGAATGAGTCCCAGCTGCGCAATGGTTTTGCCGCGGCCTCTTTAGTAATTTCCCGAGCGGGAGCTGGCAGTATTTTTGAAATAGCCGCCAACAAAAAGCCAGCCATCTTAATTCCTTTGCCTGGCTCCGCGCAAAACCATCAAGCGCAAAATAGTTACGCTTTTCAGGCCTCGGGCGGGGGAGAGGTAATTGAAGAAGACAATCTCAAGCCGCATTTCTTTTTAGAAAAAATTAGATATCTCTTTAGCCATCCTAACATTTTGCAAACAATGGCCCAAGGATCAGATGATTTTAGCCGCCCCAAAGCCGCCCGATTAATAGCTAACTATCTTTTAGAATATCTTTATAGAAGTTTTGTGCCCATAGAAGGGAAATAGGGGGGTCAGACCCCGCCCTTTCGGGGGCTGGGTCTAACCCCTTTATACTTTCCCTTTATTACTAAATATATGAAAAAAACACTCTTACTTATAATTTTAATAATTTTCTTGGCTTCTGGCGTGTTTTTTAATTTAGCTATAGCTCAAACTGTCGCTGAAACAAACAATGAGGCAACCAGCGTAGCATCAATTGTTAAAATAAAATCAGCGGGCAGTTTTATAGATAGCGGCAAAAACCTGCTCAAAGAGGCCTGGCAAAAAATGACTGGCTCAAAGAGGGGAGAGGCGCTTACAAAAATAAAAACCTGGTTCACAAATCGCAAGCAAGCGATTCAAAACGGCTGGCAAGAAGAAAAAAAAGAATTTCACGGCAACATTAAAGATATCATCGCTAATGCCTGGCAAAAAGCCGTAGACAAAGTAAAAAGCTGGGTTTTTCACAAGAAAGGGGATTGACACATAGCTCGCGAGGGGCTATATTAATTATAAGCAATGGTTCGCATAATTATACTTAAACGAATAATAGAGAACGATAGCCATATATTCATACTCAATAAGACATCCACTATCACTACTCGTTTTCCTATGAAAAATATAAAAAGCGTTCTCTGTTATTCGTTTAAGTAGTGCAAAATTTATGCGAACAAAATCTGTTCGCATAAATTTTGCTCCCCCTTTTTTATCTTTTCTCTCTATTACCATCTCTACTCCATTATATGGAAAAAAATTCAATCCCAATCCCCCAGCACTTTAACAATTTTCTTGATTGGCTAGAAATTGAAAAGGGCTTGAGGTCAAAATCACAAGAAAATTACGCGAGATTTTTACAAAAATTTTTAAGTTGGCTCAAGGAAAACAAATTGGAAGAGCTGAAACCGCACGAACTCACTCCTGAACACATTTGGCAATATAGGGCCTATTTAGCTCGCCAGCCACTCCCCCACTTAAAAAATCAAGAAATCCGCACTCTTAAAAAAACAACTCAAAATTATTATCTAATAGCTCTCCGTTCGTTGCTAAATTATTTCGCCGACAGGGATATTTTATGTTTGCCGTCTGAAAAAATAAAATTACCCAAAGAAAAAGACGGCAAAATAGTAAGTTTTCTAAATTTAGAACAAGTGGAAAATTTGTTTTTATCTCCTGATGTCTCTAAAATCTATGGATTGCGCGACAGAGCTATTTTAGAAGCATTTTTCTCTACTGGTATGAGAATCGCCGAATTATTGAGCTTAAATCGGGAACAAATAAAAATAAAACCGGACACAAAAGAGCTGGAGATCACTATTCTTGGCAAGGGTGGCCGAGCGCGCAATATTTATTTTTCCCAAAGAGCCATTCATTGGCTAAAAGAATATCTTAACAAGCGGACAGACACCGAGAAAGCATTGTTTGTTAATCATCACAGCAAAAAAATTGATAGTTGCGGCCGTTTAACAGCTCGCTTAGTTCAAAAAAATATAAAAAAATACGCTATTTTAGCTGGCCTGCCTTTAACCACAACTCCTCATGTGATGAGGCACTCTTTCGCCACAGACCTTTTAGAGCAAGGGGTGGACTTTAGGATACTTCAAGAATTTTTAGGACACAAAAGCCCTCTATCTACCCAAATTTACGCCCATGTTACAAACAAAAAATTGCGCGATATCCACCAAAAGTTCCACAGCGGCAATAAATCTGAAAATTAAAATGCCAAAAAAAGAAAGCTTGGAAATAAAGAAGTCCCTGCCCTGGGATGTCGTAGAGAAACAAATCAGTAAAGAGGCGAAATGGCTGAAAGATGTCATTGATGTTTTTAATGTTGAAGAAAAAAACATGAGTCTGCCTCCGGGACTTTCCTGCACAGAATGCCTTTTAAGAAGAATAGCTATTTTGATTGTTTCCGGAAAGATATCAGCCGTCGAAATTAACAAAGAGCCTCCGTTAGAAAGCTTCTGGAATTCTGAAAAATGTTGCAAAAAAGATATAAAACATGGCAAGGAGTGGCACCAAATGACCATGGGCCAGATTGAAAACCACTTTTTAAATCTTGGTTTTGAGGTTGAAAAAGAACCAGTTATGCACCAAGGCCGAGCCGATTTAGGGGTATATCAAAAAAATACGCCAACCCTATACATAGAGATTGGCACAACTTCTCTCTATAAACTTTGGCTCAACTTAGTAACAAAAGGTAGTTTTACTTATCTGATAGTCCCAAGCGACAACCAGCTAATTGAATTTAGAAAAAATTCTTAATCTTTAAACAAAAACCCCCTCCGAAAGGAGGAGTTTAAGATTATCAATCTAAAAATTATTTTTGACTAATCTCGCCAATCATCCAAATCTTATTTTCACCAACAACTGGCTGGATTAAAGAAACAGTATAAACTATACTATTGTGAGAAATTTCATATTGCGCCACCCCGGCGCTTCCAGTAGTCAAAATATTTTTAGCATTTTCTAATTCATCTGCGGTAAAGCCATAGGCCAACCCATCCGCTTTCAAAACCATTTTTGTATCTAACCTCCAGGGTTGATGTCCCTCATCAATAGCGCTTTGCAATTCGCTTACTTTTACTTGATCAATATTAAATTTTCCTATTGTAATCTCACTTCTACAATCCTGCGGGCAGTTGCATTGGTTTTCGCCTTTGCCGCAAACTCCGTTGCCACAAAGAACACAGGCCTCAATGTGTTGTTGGGAACTAATGATATTACAAGCACTATCAAAAGTATTAGCTGGAGAAACAGAGGTTAACCCTGAACAACAACCGCCACCTTGAGCTGCAGATAGGGAGTTTATTTCACCCTCCTTCGCACAATTCTTTGGTTGATTTTCTGACTGATTGGCTACGGGTTGGTTAACAACTATCGGGGTTGTTTCTGGCTGGTTTAGTTTTTGATATACCACAACTCCGGCCAACGCCACAACCACCACAATTAAAACTACAATTAATATTTTTTTCATAAACATTTTTGTTTTTAACTTTTTTACCGACCTTTCAAAATACTCTCTGCTTTTATCAATATACTACTCCCCGGCTGGGTTTTCAATTATTAGTGGCGGTTTTTGCAGATAAAAATTGGTTAAAAAGCCCAAGCCAAAGGATAATAGGCATAATAAAAAAATAATCGCCACTAACGCCACTAAATCCTTGCGGCGCTTGCAAAATTCAATAAAATTTAGTAATATCATATTATAATGCGTTGTTTGAATTTATAAAGGTTTTACCCCAGTTAAACAGCTCGCTAATCGCTCGCGTTTAACGGGGTGTAAGAATTCGTAAATTCGCTTCGCTTCATTAACGAATTCTAACATGGCAACATCTAAATCAAAAGGCGGCGCTAGATTGGGCCGCGATTCGCAACCCCAATATCTGGGCTTAAAATTAGCCGACGGTCAAAAAGCCAAAGCCGGTATGATTATTATTCGTCAAAAGGGCACTCACTATTTGCCCGGCAAAAATGTTGGTTGCGGCAACGACTATACTCTGTTTGCTTTGAAACAAGGAGTAGTTAAATTTCAAACGAAAAATAAAACTACTTTCACTGGCAAAAAAAGACAGGCCAAAATAGTCCACATTGTCTAATTTGTGACTGGCCTATTTGGGGGCGAGGAAGATAATTTCAAGGAGTATTTTGAGGCCTATTTGCTTGGTTCCGCTTACTGGCGGAAAATAGGCCGAAAACTAAATGAGCCCGCCGCTGGAGCGGGCGAATGTCTCCTTGAAATTATCTTTCCGAGCCCCCAATAGCGTAAGTCCTACACAATCCCTTAACGGGGTTGTTTTTTATTCCTTACACACGCTTTAATAAATTCCTTAAACAAGGGGTGCGGGCTCAAGGGACGGGATTGGAACTCGGGATGAAACTGCGTGCCTAAGAAAAACGGTTGGTTTTTTAATTCAACAATTTCTACTAAATTGCGTTCTGGGTTAATACCGCTCACTACCAATCCCCTTTTCTCTAAAAGTTCTCTAAAGCCATTGTTAAATTCATAACGATGGCGATGCCGTTCTTTAATCAGCGCTTGGTTATATGCCTTGTCTGCCAAGGTCTTGGGTATAACCTGGCAAGGATGGCTGCCCAAGCGTTGAGTGTCGCCATAATGTTTATTTTTCAAAAACTCTTTTTGCTCGCTCATCAAACAAATCACTGGATTGGCTGTTTTGGGGTTTATCTCGGTGGTGTTGGCGTCTGGCAAGCCAACTACATTGCGGCTAAACTCAATGACGGCCAATTGCATACCATAACATAAGCCCAAAAAAGGAATTTTGTTTTCACGCAAAAACTTAATAGCCGCGATTTTTCCTTCCACTCCCCGACTGCCATAGCCGCCCGGCACAATCACGCCATCATAATCTTTAAGCTCCCCTACTGCCTTGGGGTCTTTCTCATATTTTTCGCTAGCCAACCACTGAATGACCGGTTTTTGATTATTGGCCCAGCAAGCATGCTTGACCGCCTCAATAATAGAAACATAGGAATCCTCCAAAGTGAAATCGCCGGTTTGAAAATATTTGCCCACAATGCCTATTTTTACTTCTTTGGTGGCGCCCTTAATCACTGCCACCAAATCTCTCCACTCTCGCAAATCCTGCTGGCGGGGCTTGAGGCCGAAGTGCTTCAAAATTTTCTCGCCGAATTTTTGCTCTTCCAGAATTATTGGCACCTCATAAATTGATTTAACATCTGGATTGGAAATAACATTTTCTTCAGGCACGCTGCAAAAAGACGATATTTTATTTTTTCTTTTTTCATCTAAAGGCAAAGCGGCTCTACCAACCACGAAATCCGGCTGAATGCCCGCCGCGTTAAGCGTGCGCACCGAATACTGCACTGGCTTAGTTTTCATTTCGCCCACGGTTGAGGGAATGGGCAAATAAGAAACATGAACATGGCAGATGTTTTTGGGTTCTTTGAGCTTCATCATTCTATTGGCTTCCAAAAAAAGAATGCCTTGATATTCCCCCACTGTGCCGCCAATCTCCACGATAACAATTTCGGCTTTTGATTTTTTGCCCGCCTCCTTAACGCGCCTGATTATTTCTTCGGGCACATGAGGCACCACTTCCACATCTTCGCCGTCATATTCCAAGTTTCTTTCCCGCTGGATAATTGCTTGATAAATTTGGCCAGTGGTTAAAAAATTAGACGAATTAAGATCCTCTCCCAGAAATCTCTCATAAGAGCCAATATCTTGGTCGGTTTCTACACCGTCAGTGGTCACAAAAACTTCGCCGTGCTCGGTGGGCCGAATCGTGCCTGCGTCTATATTGACATACATCTCGCACTTAACATTAGTCACTTTATAACCCTTGGCTTGTAAAAGCTTGGCAATGGAAGCGGCCGTAATGCCCTTGCCCAAGCTGGAAATCACTCCGCCCGTGATAAAAATATATTTAGTGGTCATAAAAATTACGCTTCTTTTTCTACTATTACCTTGACAAATGCCTCTAAATTGTGTTCAAAAATAATTTTAACTTCGTACTCCCCTGTTTCTTCTATGGTATTGCTTAAAACCACTTGATCAACAGTAATGTCGTAGCCCATTTCTTGCAAGCGAGCAACAATCTTTTTTGGGCTTACTTTTTCAAATAATTGGCCTTTATCCCCCACCTTCACGGCAATTTCTACTTCCAGGCCGTCCATTTTTTGGGCTATTTTAGCGGATTTTTCCAACTCTTGGGTGGCTTTTTCAGCCAGCAAAGCGCGCTGTTGCTTGGCTGTTATTAGACCGTTTTTGTCGGCTGGTTTGGCTAAGCCCTTGACAAATAGATAATTATTAGCGTAGCCATCAGACACCTCTTTAACTTCGTAGGCCTTGCCTAACTTGGCGATATTTTTTAATAAAATTACTTTCATATCTTTGATTCTTTAATGTATTTTTATATTCTACGGCAAATTGTTCAAAAACTCAATGGCCTTTTGCAGGGGCGCGTCTGCTCCGTCGTCCGTGGTGGTGGCCTCTTTTACTTCAATGTCCGGGGCTAACCCGTCTTTATTGATAGAAATGCCTTTAGGGGTTAGCCACCGAGAAATAGTCACTTTCAGTGAAGATTTATCCGATAAATTAATTTGCTCTTGCACCAAACCCTTGCCAAATGATTTTTCGCCAATTAATTTCGCGCCCAGCTGATCGCGCAAAGCGCCCGCCATAATTTCCGAAGCGGACGCGGAACCATTGTTCATCAAAACAACTACCTGATATTTTTCAAAAACAGACGGGCCATTGGATTTATATGGCTTTCTTTCCTGTCCGCTCCCAAAATCTTGCCAAGTGACTACCTGTCCTTTGGCTAAAAACCAGCCAGTTACTTCTTGCGCTACTTCCAAAAAACCGCCAGGATTATTTCTTAAATCAATGATGATTTTCTTAACTGTTGGAGCGCTTAATATCTCTTGAGCTGCTTGCCTAAATTCCGAAGACAAAATGCTGTTGAATTGATAAATTTTGATAACAGCGATATTATCCCTGGTGATTTCTTTTTCCAAAGTGGGTATTTTGATGTTTTCTCTTTTAATGGTAAATTCTTTGGACTCTTTCCAATCGCCCCGCAGAATCAACAGCCGCACGCTGGTGTTGGCTGGGCCCTTGATAATTTTTACCGCTTCTTCAATGCTTTGGTCTTTGGTAAAGGTGTCGTCAATTTTCAAAATTTTATCGCCGGATTTTAACCCCGCTCGGTCAGCCGGGCTGGCCTTAAAAGGCGAAACAACAGTTATTTGGCTGTCTTTAACGCCCACCACCATGCCCACGCCCTGATATTCGCCCGAGAGCTCTTCGTTAAAACTAGTGGTTTGGCTGGGCGTAAAAAAAGTAGTGTAAGGGTCGCCCAAGCTGGCCACCATACCCGCAGTTGCCCCATAAACCATTTTTTGGAAATCAATTTTATCTTTGTCTAAATAATTTTGCGAAACCTTGTTCCAGGCCTCCCAAAAAATAGAAAAATCCACCTGGTTGGGCTTATCCAAGGTGTTGTCAATAATATAGCTGGGTTGAAACCTGGCCATCCGTTCCCGCTCAGCCAAAGCGCCAGCTCCATAACTAAGCAAAACCACTGCGGCTGAAACCAACAAAAAAGCAATCAACTTCAAAAAAAATTTCTTGCTCATATTTGAGTAGTATACAAAAATTAAACCCCACAATCAACCCCGTCAAAGCCCTTGCCTCTGATGGAGCAAGTTGCCATGCACACCCCGCTAAAGCCCCTATATTTAATTCGTGCGATCGGCTCAAATTAAACAACGGGTTTAATTAAAGCCTAACAAGCCCTTTTAGCGGAAAACTTTGCAAAATCGTGTATTCGGGGCCAATTCTTTTGAGCTGGCTTTGCATTATTTCTATATGGCGGGCTGTGAATTTTAAGTCAATTTCTTGGGCAATTTCTGGTTGTTCTTCTGGGTCAATCTTTTTCCAAACCCATTCTTTAACTCTTGCTAAAGTGATGTGACCAACAAAAGCTCGTCCAGCATTGTAAGGAACCTGATTCCTTACAGAACCGAGTTCCTTACAAATTTTTTGCAAGATC
>PFAV01000073.1:16983-17356 GCA_002773545.1 bacterium (Candidatus Gribaldobacteria) CG10_big_fil_rev_8_21_14_0_10_41_12
TTTCTTAGTCGGGCCATAACATATCTTATTTAAATGCAGGACGATTGGCGGGATATTTTTAACAGCCGTCTCAACGGCTTTAATCAAAAAAGGCATTTCCTTATCCCCTACCTCACCCAAAAATAATAAGGTTAAATGTAAATTTGCAGGAATCACCCACTTAGCTACCGCGTCAGCCGCCTCCATCGGAAAACTATTTTTAATTTCCTGCTGTAAATCTGCCAGCCCTTTTTTAATTGTTTGGGGTAAATTGATGGCTAAAAATAATCTCATATTTTTTTCATTGAGATGGTTGCAAAACTATTTCGTAGCGAAATTTTAGATTTTCGAGCGAGGCGAGGAAGACGAGCAAAATGTTTTGAGGCCGTAGCCC
>PFAV01000073.1:17367-19617 GCA_002773545.1 bacterium (Candidatus Gribaldobacteria) CG10_big_fil_rev_8_21_14_0_10_41_12
TTAAAAAATAACCAAGTTCAATGCCAAGCCTGCTGGCATTATTGCCTGATAGAAAATGGCCAAGCTGGCAAGTGCGGGACGCGGCAAAACAAAAATGGCGGGCTTTTTTCTTTGGTTTATGGCCAGTGCTGCGCTTTACACATTGACCCGATTGAAAAAAAGCCGCTTTATCATTTTTTACCCGGCAGCAAAACCTTATCAATCGCCACCATTGGTTGCAATTTTACCTGCTGGGCCTGCCAAAACTGGCAAATCTCGCAGGGGTCAGCCCCCGCCCCAGAGGGGCTGGGTCTGACCCCGTTCACTTCCCCTTCAGAAATTATTAAGATGGCGGTGGCCAATAATTGCCCCAGCATTTCTTACACCTACACCGAGCCAACCGTGTTTTTAGAATACGCTTTTGCTATAATGAAGTTAGCCAAACAAGCCGGGCTAAAAAATATCTGGGTGAGCAATGGTTATTTTTCGCCGCAAACTTTTGAGCTAATACTCCCCTATTTGGACGCGGCTAACATTGACCTAAAGGGTTTTGACGATGAATTTTATCAAAAATACTGCAACGGCCGATTAGCGCCGATTTTAGAAAACTTAAAAAAACTAAAACAAGCTGGCATTTGGCTGGAAATAACCACCTTAGTTATCCCCACTCTCAACGACTCCCCTGCTATGTTTGAAAAAATCGCCCAGTTTATAGCCAAAGAGCTGGGGCCAGAAACCCCTTGGCACATCTCCCGCTTTTCCCCGGAGATTTCCTGGAAACTACAACATCTGCCAGCCACTCCCCTTTCTACCCTTGAAACCGCTCACAAAATCGCTCAAAAGCACGACTTGCAAAATACCCACTTGGGCAATATTTAAGCCTGTACGAGGTCTGCCCTCATACATCTCATCATTATGAAAAATAAAAAAATTTATGATGTGGTTATTATCGGCGCGGGGCCAGCTGGTTTGGCCGCAGCTGAAATTTTAGCTCAAGCCAATAAAAAGGTTATTATTTTAGAAAAAAACAAAGTAGTCGGACAGAAGGTTTGCGCTGGCGGTTTAACGACAAAGGACTTAAAAGAATTCAATCTGCCAGAATTCATTGTTGAAAAACAATTCCAGCAGATATTGCTTCATATTGGCAAACGCTCCATTAAAATGCAGTTAGACAAGCCATGGATATGGACATGCGACAGAGAGAAACTTGGCCAGTGGCAAACAGAACAAGCCGCCAAAGCCGGGGCGGAAATTATTCTTAATTGCACAGCATTAAAAATAAGTAATAATTTTGTATCAACCAATAATGGACTTAATTTTTATTTTAACTACCTTATCGGCGCTGATGGGGCAAATTCTTTGGTTAGAAAATATCTTGGCCTGGCCACAAAAAAATTAGCTACAGCCATACAATACCTTGTGCCACATGTAAATTTTAATAATTTAGAAATATTCTTTGATGCAAAAAAATTAGGCCCGAGATATCTCTGGGTTTTTCCTCATAAAAATTATGTTTCTATAGGCATTGGCGCTGACCCGAGATTCATTTCGCCGGTTAAATTAAAAAATTATTTAGACGACTGGTGTATGAAACATGGGTTAAATCCAAAAGAGTATCCATTGCAAGCCGCGCCAATCAACTATGATTATCAAGGCCTAGAATTTAACAACATCTTTTTAACTGGAGATGCGGCCGGATTAACCTCTGGCACTACAGGCGAGGGCATTTATTCGGCCATTGTTTCCGGCCAAGAAGTAGCACAAAAAATTATTGATCCTAATTATGATTTACTTAAAATAAAAAAAATTCTGCGCGACAAAAAACTTAAAGAAAAATTTTTAACTTTTTTCAAAATAAATAAGCTATTAGCCAGCGCAATCCTTAGCTTAGGCGCTATTAAATTAGCAAAGAATAAAAAATTTCGGCAAAAGATGATTCGTTCTCTCGCCGAAAGATAAACTCCCAAACCGCGCGGCTAAAATTCATCCACGAAGTATTTTTTCTCGGCAAAAGCGATTTGCTTTCCTTGAATCATTTTAATCTTATCTAAAACATCGGGAAAAAGCTTAGGCAGTTTTTTAATCTCGGACAAAGAAAACCAGAAATTTTTGCCACCTTGAAACTCTTCAATGAATTTTCCCTGAATATTTACGGCCTTAAAAACGAAAAATATCTTGAGATGGTTGCAAAACTATTTCGTAGCGAAATTTTAGATTTTCGAGCGAGGCGAGGAAGACGAGCAAAATGTTTTGAGGCCGTAGCCCAGCTAC
>PFAV01000037.1 GCA_002773545.1 bacterium (Candidatus Gribaldobacteria) CG10_big_fil_rev_8_21_14_0_10_41_12
CAATTTCCATGGTGGCGTATTGAACTCCGAAATGGACGGCTTCCTCTTTAGAGGGCAGCCACACATCTACCTGATTATCGGCTTTTCTCCAATGCATACGGTCTTCGACCTCTAATAATCTATCGCCGAAAATCTCTGGCAAACGCACTCTAGTGCCAAATGGCAAGCCATTGTTAGCTACAATGCCGTTGCGCACTACAGTATTGGACGCGGTAATAAACGGGGTATCATCGGTTTCCTCGGGTGTCGACGAATAAGCCGTCACCATCACCATAATTTTTTGGCTAATGTCAGGCATAGGCAGTTTAGACAAGGGTAAAATAAACGACTGGTTAATTATGAAAACCGGTTGTTTAATATAGCCCCAATCACTCTCTGCTGTGGCCTGAAAATGCCAAAAGTATACCCCTATAACACCCACGACTATGGTTAAAATCAGTGGGTATATTTTTCGGGTTAAAAACATACTACGCTCCCAATACTACCATAGTTGAGGCCGAAAGTCAATGGTTTTTAGCGTCTCTTAAGGTATTGGCCAGTATAGCTTTGCTTATTGGCGGAGATGTCTTTGGGACTACCCTCGGCCACCAAATAACCGCCTTTATCAGCTGATTCCGGACCCAAATCCAAAACCCAATCAGCGGCGCGAATAAAATCAAGATTATGCTCTACCACTAAGACCGTATTGCCCTTATCAACCAAAGCTCGCAAGACGAACAGAAGCTTGTTGATGTCGTCGGGATGAAGCCCAGTGGTTGGCTCGTCCAAAATATACATTGTTTTGCTGGAAGATTGCTTAGACAGCTCGGTGGCCAGCTTAACCCTCTGCGCTTCCCCGCCCGACAAAGAAATAGCTGGCTGGCCAAGTCCAATATAGCCCAAACCAACTTCGGCCAATGTTTTTAATTTATTTTTTAGAGCTGGAAAATTGTCAAAAAACTTTAAGGCCTCTTCCACAGTCATCTCCAAAACATCAGCGATATTTTTATCTTTGTATTTTATATCCAAGGTTTCTTGATTATAGCGATGGCCATGGCACTCGCCGCAAGGCACATAAACATCAGGCAAAAAATACATTTCTATCTTTTTAACGCCTTGGCCCTCGCAGGCCTCGCACCGTCCGCCTTTCACATTAAAGCTAAACCGCCCCACCTGATAGCCCCTTATTTTAGCTTCTTTAACACGACTGAAAATATCGCGAATATAATTAAAGGCCATAGTGTAGGTGGCTGGGTTACTGCGAGGAGTGCGGCCAATCGGGTCTTGGGTAACCAAGACCACCTTGTCTAAAAATTCAGCCCCCGAAATACAGTCATGCTTGCCCGGTTCGTCCTGTGAATGATAAAACTTTTTATATAAAGCGCGAGCCAAAACATCATTAACCAAACTGCTCTTGCCCGAGCCAGACACGCCCGTCACGCAAACAAGCTTTCTCAAAGGGATTTTTGCGTCAATGTTTTTTAAGTTATTTTCTCGCGCCCCTTTAACTATTAAATAATTTTGAACTTTATTCTTTAACTTTGCACTTTGAACTTTTAACTTTGAACTTATTTCTATGACCCTTCTCCCCGATAAATACTCTCCTGTCAATGTTTGTGATTTTAACAATCGCGCCGGTATGCCCTCAAACATTACCTGCCCGCCGCGCTTGCCCGCTCCCGGGCCAATATCAATAACCCAATCAGCCTCCATAATTGTTTGCGGGTCGTGCTCTACCACGATAACCGTGTTGCCTAATTGTTTTAATTTTTTCAATGTTTCAATAAGTTTGTGCTGGTCTCTTTGGTGCAGGCCAACCGAGGGCTCGTCTAAAATATACAAAACCCCGGTTAACTGCGAGCCCAGTTGAGTAGCCAAGCGCGTTCTCTGCTCCTCCCCACCCGATAAAGTAGAGGTTGTGCGAGCCAAAATTAAATAATCCAAACCAACATCCATTAAAAATTTCAAGCGGCTCTTAATCTCCCTAACTAATGGCTGAACAATTTTTTCTTGTTCTGGAATAATATCTATCGCAGAATCAAAAAAATTAGCTAAATCAGCTATGGTCATTTCAGCCGCTTGGCTGATGTTTTGGCCGCTTATCTTCACAGCCAAGGCCTCTTTTTTGAGCCGCTTGCCCGAACAATCCTCGCAAAGCCGCTCTCGCATATATTGACGAATCTCGTCGCGAGTGGCTTCAGAATCAGTTTCCCAATAGCGTTTTTCCAAACTTGGAATAACGCCATTAAATCCCTCTTGGCCGTATAAAATAACATCTTTAACCTTTGGTGATAAATTTTTAACAGCTGTATCTAAAGAAAAATTGTATTGTTTGGCCAACTCTTGCAATTGCCCCCAAAAATATCCTTGCCGGCCTAATTTGTGGCTGGCGCGAGCCCAAGGAAAAACCGCGCCCTCGGCAATTGACAAATTCTGGTTGGGCATAACTAATTCAGGAGTAACTTCTAACTTATTGCCCAGCCCCTGGCAAGCCGGGCAAGCGCCAAACGGCGAATTAAAAGAAAACAAACGCGGCTCAATTTCCGGCAATGAAATATGGCAATTTTCGCAAGCAAAATGCTCGGAAAAAATTAAATCTTCAGATTTAATTTTTTTATTGATAATTGATAATTGATAATTGATAATTACAATGCCTTTGCCCAGCTTCAAAGCTGTTTCCACTGAATCAGCCAAACGGCTCCTTTCCAAATCGCTATCTTTAACTAATCGGTCAACCACCACTTCAAGAGTATGTTTTTTATTTTTATCAAGGTCCCTGCTAACGGCCTCGTTAATAGTTTGCGTTACTCCGTCAATACGCGCTCGGGCAAAGCCAGCTTTTTGAATTTCTTGCAGCACGGCGCGGTGTTCTCCTTTTTTCCCTCTGACCACCGGCCCTAAAACCATAAACTCGGTTTTGGCAGGCAGTTTAAGAATTTGCTTGATAATCTGGTCAATGGTTTGGCGCTGAACCACCTGGCCGCAATCAGGACAATGGGGCTGGCCTACTTTGGCGAAAAGCACTCGCAAATAATCATAAATCTCGGTGCTGGTACCCACGGTTGATCTAGGATTGTGGCTGGCCTTGCGCTGGTCAATGGAGATGGCCGGGGAAATGCCCTCTATCTTATCCACATCTGGCTTTTGCATCACGCCTAAAAACTGCCGAGCGTACGAAGATAAACTTTCCACATATCGCCGCTGGCCTTCAGCGTATAAAGTATCAAAAGCCAAACTGCTTTTGCCCGAGCCCGACACCCCGGTAATAACCACTATCTTATTTTTGGGAATATCCAAATCAATGTTTTTGAGGTTGTGCGCCCGAGCCCCTCTAATTTTTATAAAATCATTTGGCATATAAATCGTTCTATTATACTCATTTTTAAGACAAGAGAAAAGAGCAATGCAATATGCTCTCTAAAAAAACAAAACTCGGCTAGGACTAAAATACCCCTAACTCTTTGATTTTCTGGACTTGCTCGGTTGAAAGAATCTGATGCTCTTTCATGGCTTCAATCATAATCGTCCATAAACTTCTTTCCTTTTGTTTTTGATAATAACCCATCTTTTGCTCGGTCATCAAAATGTCTAAATCTTTTATAATTTTATCAAAAAAATTAAAGGATTCATTTCTAAATTGCGCAAACTCGGCTTTATCCACAAAATTTTCTCTCATATCTGCCTGCAGAGAAAATCTAACAATCTCCAAATCCTTCTTGGTAGCAAAAACCCCTTCCATCGCGGGAATAATAACTTCCTGAAAATCTTTTATGGTCATCAGTTTTTCGTCGCTATCTTTTGCCATATAACTCTATAATACTACTTCGCGAAATATCGTCAAGTTTTTTACTCGCCAAACACCTGGGCGGTGAAAATGTAAAGCTCGGCTGTACCGTCGCGCCAGCAGGCGGCCGATAGGCCGGCTTTTTCCGCGCACAAGCTGTTCAAAAATTGCTCTTTATTCCAGCCAAGTTCAATAGCCACTTGCGGCAAGTAAACCCCACTGTGGCTGCCTTTCTTCACATAAACACCATGCTTGCCCACCTCAATTAAGTCGGGGTTGTCAATTTTCTGCATAGGCGACAAAACCGAAATTTCAATAGCCACATCTTTTAGTTCTGATTTTTCCAAGGGCAAAAAACGCGGGTCGTTAAAAGCCGCCTCCTTGGCCATAATTTGAATATTTTGAGCCAAGCCAATATCGGACGTAAAATTACCAATGCAACCCTTGAGCTCTCCTTGTTTTTTTAAGGTCACAAAAACCCCTCTTTTTTCTTGGAAAATTTCCGCCAAGCCAGTTGGCAATTGATCTGCCTTTTTAGTAAAAGCCGCTTCCAAAGTTTGCCGAGCAATCCGCAAAGCAACCCCCTGCTCCTCTTTCGCAAGGAGTTTAGGAGGGAGCGAAGCTCCTTCCTTTGGGGAAGGAGCTTCGCTCCTTCCTCCTACTCCGTAAAAACTGATGGCGGCATAGCCAACCACGCGGTCTTTGGTTTCAAGAGCCGCATCTCCGCTATTAGCGTATTTCAACAAAATCGGACTCAATCCCATTTGTTTAGCCAAAAGTATGGCCGCGTCAACAGCTGGCGCCCCGCAAGCCAAAGTGGCCACCCCAAGCCAAGCGCCCTCTTCGGCCTGGCGGTTCCTTTGGTCAAGCGTTGCCTCATCTAAACGCAAAATTGTCTCAATAGTTTCTTTATCTACCTTATTGGCTTGGCTATATGTTGGATAATGCGACAAATCAGAGCTTATCACCACCACTGTTTTTTCATCAATAATTTTTGCCAAACTCTCAACCAAGCCAGCGATGGTGGTTGCGTTGTTGTCGCCAAAAAGCAAGGGAACAATTTGCAAGTCATTGCCCAAAACATTTTGCAAAAAAGGCAGCTCAACCTCCAAACAATGCTCGTTTTGATGCACAAACGAATTAAAAACTATTTCGCTGTCTGTTTTTTGTAATCGCGCGATAAAATCCTTATCTACTGGCGTACTAGTCAAAGGCGTAGCCCAGGCCTCGTTATCATCAACGGCTATGCCAGCAAAATATTCCTGGTGGCTGCGGCCAATTAATATAGCTCTTTTATAACCGCTATTTTGCAAGCCCTTAAAAGCAAAGGCCGCCACTGGCCCGGAAAATTGGTAGCCAGCGTGCGGCGCGATAATTATCCGCGGATTGTTATCGCGCCGCGCAATCTTGGCCTGCATTAGATACAGCGAAAGAATAGCGTTTAATTCTTGCTTGTTATTGGGGTAAAATTGTCCAGCCATCACTGGTTTCCTGATATTTTGCGATTTTTTTCCAACGATATTTTGCATAATAAATTATCCACTTTAAGTATTTTCTAATCAACAAATGCGTGTGAAAT
The DNA here is from genome assembly GCA_002773545.1 of bacterium (Candidatus Gribaldobacteria) CG10_big_fil_rev_8_21_14_0_10_41_12. Taxonomy (GTDB): domain Bacteria; phylum Patescibacteriota; class Minisyncoccia; order Minisyncoccales; family CG1-02-41-26; genus CG1-02-41-26. Next base: position 5,343 of record PFAV01000037.1, read on the forward strand.
GAAAGAA
>PFAV01000055.1:0-1255 GCA_002773545.1 bacterium (Candidatus Gribaldobacteria) CG10_big_fil_rev_8_21_14_0_10_41_12
TTAGGCTTCCGCTCTTAACATCCCATAGCTTGGTTGTTTTATCGCCACTTCCGCTGGCGAGCAGGTTGCCATCTGGGCTGAAAGACAGCGAATTTATAGAAACTAAAGTAGCGGCAAATAACGAGACAGATACTAAAAACGAAAATGAAAAAATGATAAAAATAAAGCGTTTCATCAAACTACCTCCCGCGTCCCTTGCTTGCGCTCGGGACATTAAGTTGCAAAGTGCTTAAAAAATCAAAAGAAAAGAGCCAGTATAAAAACTGTCTCTTTTCTAGACCATATCAGACAGAAGCAGCAACCAGCCGCTTCTGACCGCGAAAAATAAATTTTCCTTATCGGTCATACACCCTCACCTTGACACAAACCAAGCAGGTTTGTCAAGCCCCCGCGCAGACCCCTCTCTAAAATATGTTCCAAAAAGTGAGCGATCACTTTTTGGAACATATTTTGTGGAGCTATTTGCGGGGCTGTTTGCGGCTATCTGCCAGCTTGCTTACTCCGTTGCCAGCTCCAAGCAAAACGAGCTACCCTTACCCCGGCCGGGCGACTCGGCCCAAACCTTCCCCTTGTGCTCTGTAATAATATTGGCGGCAATAAACAAACCAATACCACGGCCCAAAGTATAAACCTTTTTTGCCTCTTCGCCTCGTTCAAACTGATGACTAAAAACATTTTTCACCTCCTCCGCGGTCATACCAATGCCTGTGTCTTGAATTACAATTTTTAATTTTCCATTTTCAATTATTAATCTTACCGCCACCCCGCCCTTTTCCGTGTATTTCACCGCGTTGTCAATTAAGTTATACAAGGCCTCGCGCAGTTTAATCGGGTCGGCCATGGCCAAGGGAATGTTTTGCTCGGGCAGGGTTAGAGTTAAATAAATACCTTTTTTGTCGGCTTCGGATTTAACCTCAGCAATGACATCCTGCAACATCTCGGTGATGGAGGCCTCTTTGATGTCCAGAATATCCTTGCCAAGTTGCAATTTGGAAAGGTCTAAAAACTCGTTGACTAATTTAATCAGCCGATTGGTTGAATCAAAACAAAAACCCAACTTTTCTTTTAACATCTGGCCAACCTCGCCAAAATCACCCTCCAGGGACATTGACAAGTAACCTTTCAGGGCGGTGAGGGGCGTGCGCAAATGATGCTGGGTGGCCATAATAAACTGGCTCTTGGCTTCGTCTACCCGCTTGAGCTCTTTGTGGGCTTCTTTTTCTATCTCAAAGGCCGCCTCTACTTTTTGATAAGA
>PFAV01000055.1:1290-4544 GCA_002773545.1 bacterium (Candidatus Gribaldobacteria) CG10_big_fil_rev_8_21_14_0_10_41_12
CTGCAGCTTTTTTGTTTGCTCTTCCACTTTCTGTTGAAGAGTTCTGCTCAAGTCCTTAAAGGATTCTTTGGCTTTTCTTTGCGCGAAATTAGCCTCTATAATGTCTTCCGTGCTTTTATCAAAAAAATAGCCATAAACAATAACTAAAACAAAAATAGAAATAATTACTAATCTTGAAACATTTCCTTCAATTAAAAAAGAGGCAACAAGAAGGAATATGATTAAAATCAAACTAACTATTGAATACCGAAAAAATAAACAATTGGGAAACTTTGACTCGCAATACTGACACCGTTTAGATGGAGGATACTTAAGATTTTTAGCTAACCAACAATTTTTATTGACATATCCAGACTCCCCTATTTTTATTTCCCTTTGAAGTTTTTTAACTTTCCCCATTTTTCTGCTTATTAAAAATTTTCTTGAAAAAAACATACATTAAAGAGGCCAAACAAAAATTAGCAAAACTGGCTAAAAGCGTTAAAAAGGATACTAATAAATCTAAGCCCCAAGCGAAGCTGACAAATTTTCCGAGATAAAGAAGGAAAAAAGAAATTAAAAAAAGAGTTGCCGTAAAACTATAGACAAACCTTAACTCTCCTGAGTCTTTTTGGATCGGCGCTGATTTCTGTTTTAATTTATTTGAAACCAAATTATAAAGTTGATAAAGAAAATTAAACTTCATAGAGAAAGCCCCAAAAAAGAACAAAAGACCAGTTATTAAAACTAACCAAATATTTTGGGCTAAAAAGGCGGCTAGTGCTAAAAATCCGCAAATGGCTCTGAAAAAATTTAAAGATCGATTATTATAAATTAAACATTGTTGCATATTATAGAAGTATTATTATTTTCTACTTATTTACAATGAACACACTTTTTTACAGCCAAGCAGGCTTTTCTTACATCTTGAAGGTCGTTGTATATATAAAAACTTAGACGGCAACTTGCGGGAGGATTTAACTGATAATAATAATGCGCTAAAGTCGCGCAATGACAACCCGCTCTGGATTCTACCCCCAGTTTGTTCAAACCTTCGGCAATATCAAACGGGCTCTTATCCCCGCAGGTGAATGCGACCAGAGCAGCTCTATTCTCAGGGTTTTTGGGGCCATATATCTTGATGGATGGTATTTCTCCTAATATTTTTAGCGCTTCGCCTATCAATTCTTTTTCATGATCCTCTATATTATTCATCGCTTTTTTCACATCCAATCTTTCCAATTTTTTATCAGTCATAAAATATTTATATTTCCCGGGATTCAAAGAAAAATCTATTAATAATCTTATGGCTTGAGCGGAAAGGATTGTCCCTAAAATATTAGGGGTTCCTGCCGTGAATTTCCAAGGAAGCGCGTTATACTCTACTTTTTCTGGGCTAACTTTTCCTTCCGCAATCATATCGCCCCCATAAAGAAATGGCATCATCTCTTTAAGTAATTTTTCTCTCGCATACAAAGCGCCAACGCCAAAAGGGGCAAGCATTTTATGAAAAGACCAGACAAGAAAATCTATATCTAATTCTTGAACATCAATAAAAATATTTGGCACTAATTGAGCGCCGTCAATTAAAAGATAAGATTTTTTCTCGCCATTGGGCTGTACATAACCGCTTGAGTAAGCAATTTCCCTTATTTTTTCTATTGGATTTTTCGTCCCTAAAAAATTTGACGCGCCTACGCAACATATTAATTTAGTTTTTTTATCCACCAATGATTTTAGATGGACTAAATCAAGCTCGCCATTTTCTTTATTAAATTTCGCGATTCGGCATTCCACATTAATTTCAAATTTCGGCAGTATTTCCTTGCATAAGCCATACCACGGAACATAGTTTGAATTATGTTCCATAAAAGTTGTGACCACATTATCTCCGTCTCTAAATTCAGTCATTAAAGAATACATTACTGAATTAATCGCTTCGGTGGCATTCCTGTATAAAATAATGTTCTTCCTTGAAGGGGCGTTTATAAATTGAGCAATGGTGTCATAAGAGGCCTCAAACTTCTCGGTAGTTAACATTGAGGCCTGCGACTGTCCTCTGTGGACATTATCATATTGCGCGATAAGTTTTTTCAATAAATCTAATAACTGAATCGGAACTTGCGTGCTTGCCGCATTATTTGAAACAATTCTTCCCGACTTTATCGCGGGAAAAAACTTTCTTATTTTTTGAGTTTCAATCATAAATAGCGGTTATTTTGCCGCGTAATTTTCCGAGGCAAACTTATATTGTTCAATAAATATCTTTTTTATTGGGATAATTGAGTTTATCTCATAGAATGCTAACATTGCCGACCGATATTCTTCTTCGTCAATACTGCGATAGGAAAGCGGAGCGAGAGAATGAGACATCAAAAGCCCATTGGCCATCAGCCGAGCTGTTCTTTTATTGCCATCTTCAAATGGCTGAACATAACTAATACCAAGAAGGTACGACAAAGACCTTTTAACGGTAATTAAAGAAATATCTCCGCCACCTTGGATTATTTCCTTATGGGCTTGAGATGATTGCATTTTCCCTTTGGCCAGGAAAATTTGCGGAATATTTTGTTGTTTTGAAGTTAATTTATTCATTTATATATCATTTAACTATAATAATCATATCATATTGATACGATTCCCACAATTTTTAAGCAGAATTTCTTATTTGCTACAAAAAGTGATCGCGATCGCTCACTTTTTGTAGCAGATTTTGTGGTGGCGGTTAAAAATAAAAAAATCTTGGAAATTAGATTTTTCTGTAAATATCTTTGCGGTGATCTATTTCAAAAAAAAATAGCAATGACGGAATTTTGAAAATAAAAAAAGACGCGGTAGCGGCTCGTAATACGGAAAAATAAAGCGTAATCAAGAGAGCGAATTTTTTAATATGGAGGCGAGAATCTTTGCAATTTTCTAAAAATCGTTTTTCTTGTTTCGCGTAAAGACCTTGAATATCCTTAGGAAGTTTTGAAAAAGTCCGTTGAAAATCGCTTGTCTTAATAATTTCCATAAGCAACGAGGGGATGATTTTTTATGGCTTTTTTGTAAGAGGCGCGTATTTTTTCAGGATGAGAGTAATTTTCTAAATCGTCTTGAGGTAAAACAAAAGATAGCTCTTTTCTCAAAAGTTTTAATTCTTCAAATATGGCTTTGACCATTAAAGAAGGCATTTCAATAGTTGCGTTTGATTCTGGAGATATTGAGATGGTTGCAAAACTATTCCTGCTGCAATTTTATCTTTTCGGCTGCGTCATCGTCAGACTTCGCAAAAT
>PFAV01000019.1 GCA_002773545.1 bacterium (Candidatus Gribaldobacteria) CG10_big_fil_rev_8_21_14_0_10_41_12
TAACACAGCACCTTAATTATGAGGTGGTTGCGAAACCATTCCATCACGAAATAGTTTTGTAACCATCTCATTAATTCCCTAAAAAACAACGAGATCTTATGAGACGGTTGCGACCATCTCAATTGCTTATATGATAAACTAAAATAATCATTTTGTCAACACTAAACCCCTTGATCATCCGTAATTTTACTGAAAATCAAGCGACAATGCCATATTTTTTAATTTCAGCTGGCAATGAAATAAAATCATTTTCAAAATCGTTTGAACCTAAAATGTGGGGTTCTAATTTAACATTTATCTGCTTTGCCCACCAGGCGATATCATTAACTTTCTGCCGCACATCGCGAGAAACATCTTGAGGCAAAATCACCGCTACATCAATATCGCTATCAATATGAGCGGCACTGGCGGCATAAGAGCCAAACAAAATAACCTTTTGAAAAGGAATTTTCTCTTGCTTTAATTTATCTTTGAATAAAGTAACGATTCTGTTGATTTCTCTTTTATTTAATTTTTTCCGTTCTGCTTTGATAAGCATATTGTCTATATTTTACCCCATTTTTGAACCCAAAACAAGCCTATGATACTGGGCTTTTTATTTTCCAGCCGTTAATGTTAAACCCACCCATTTGCTTGAGAAGATGATCAGATGTTTTTTTGTATATCAGTATGGCTTTATTCTTGTCATTGGCGGCAAATGCTTTAATAATCAAGCCAGAAAAAACTTTGTCGGGAAACTCGGGAAGCAAATATTTTTTTCTTGTTTTCTCTTTGGTAAAAATATCAAGCGCCTTATAATCTTTAATGGCTGGGTAGCCAACAAACTTGCAATAGTACTGAATAAGCCCAGCAATAAAATTATGATACACAAACCAAAAATTTGCGTCTTTTTTGTCAAGACAATCTTGCAGATTATCAAGCATATCCCAGATAGCGTATTTATTAAGCTCGTTGCTGACTGAAGATGGTTTAATAAATTTTTTACTGTGCCATTTTTTTGCCTCTTTCTTCAACTGCTCAATACTACCATCATCAAAAATTATCCTGCCAGTAATAAACTGTATAGCTGCCATTTGCTTACCGCTATTATAATCCTCTTTGAAATATTCAATAATTTGCCGAGGAGGGTTCGCGAAATACTCTATCAAAAAGCCATCAACTACTTTATTGCCCCGCTCCCGCCACTTGGCTTTTTCAGAAAGCACTATATGAAGGTCTATGTCAGAATGTTTTGTCGGGTTGCCCATCACAAAACTACCGCAAACTAACGCCCCAACCACTTCTTTATTTTTCCTCCAAGGAATGAAAAATTTATTTAGAGCTATCTCCCATTTTTCCATATTTTTTTGATTGCAACGAAATTTTATTGGCGCGGGTGACGGGATTCGAACCCGTGATCTCGATCGTGACAGGATCGCGCCTTAACCGGACTAGGCCACACCCGCATAATTTATAATTTTGAAAGCTTCTTGAAATTTATAATATTTTCTTTCTAAAAATTTAATTTCCGTAACACCTTTATACATAAAATGGAAAAGCTGAATGCTGTCATTTTTACTAAATTGCAAATCATAATTTATCTTATCATCTTTTTCTTTCGCAACAAGCGATCCTCCTTTTATATCAGCATAAATTTTTAAATAATGCCATAGTTCTTGAAGAAATTCTCTGCTCCCTGAACTAAATCTAGTGCTTAAAACAAACTCTCTCCGTTGACGATCATTTTTGTAACAATTGCCAAAATAGACACAACCATCACCATCAAAAAACCCTCTAACAAAATGACTAAAATACTCGTTAGGAATTTTGGACAATCTTACTGTTTTGCTCTTGGCTGGTGTAAAACCAAGTTCGGATAAATCATTGAACATTTCCTTACTGCCAACTTGAAGTCGATAACTACAAAGCAAGTTTGAATTTTCATGCTTATGCGAACCTATTTTATGTTCTGAACTTATCAAAATTTTCACTTTTTCAATCAGCTCTTTATCGGTTGAAGTGAACTCAATAAAATGAGAGCCACGGTGGTTTATATACATACAGCCATCGGCGGCGAAATAACCCAGTACATATGCCATTCCCGGGCCCCAGCTTTTGAAAAAATGTTTATTGGCAAGGCAGGGTTTCTCGTAGTGGATTTTTTTCTTTTGAATCTGTTTCAATATCTTCAATAAACGAATTTGATATCTCCTTTTTGTAGGCCTTTCACAATCTTGAGTGGAAATATTTAATTGCCTGAACCATCTTGTTATTGTGGGCCTTGGCACATCAATCGTATTAGCGATTTCCCTATGGGTAAAGCCGTCATTCCAGTGCCAATTATAAAACAACTTTTCAATGCCGCCTTGCCATTTTTGCTCAATTTCGCTTACCCTTTGGGATTCGGATAACTTTTGCATCAACCTTAGAATAACAAAAAATTTCAAGTTTTTCAAGGTTAAAACGCAAAACGCGCCATAAGCGCGGCTTTTTGTCTGTGGCTATGAGAGGAATCGGACCTCTGTCGGGCGCTTATGAAACGCCTGCTTTACCATTAAGCTACATAGCCCGATTTCTTTCCTGCTACCAATTATAAACTACTTACTACTTGCTAATGCTTGTCGCGGGGCCCGGAATTGCACCGGAATCTCCAGGTTATGAGCCTGATAACCTACTATTAGTCCACCCCGCATTACTATTCTAACTAAAAAAGTTGCAAAAAGCAACAAAAAAACACGGGTGATGTGGAATTATTATCAAGCAAAACTTGTAAGGAATTGGCATAGGTCAGACCTCCCCAGACTGGGCCCAAGTTTTCAGGAGGTCTGACCTATGCCAATTCCTCCGCGCGCCTAGCAATAATTTCACATCACCCGTATTTTTTTATAAAACACCTAACTCGCCTAGGGCCTGGCCAAACTGATCAATGACATCTTTGGCCATTGATTTGGTTAAATGATAGTTGGGGTCGTGCACCACATCCGAGCAAACTTTTTGGGCGTTTTTTAAGGCGGCTAAATTTGATAAATCTTCTTCGGTTACTTTTTGCAAGCGTTCTTCCAAATTAACTCCCCCAAACCCAGCGTTTTTCAGCGACTCGTCCATAAAGGCGGCTCCGTCAATTAAAGACAGCTTCCACTGGTCTTGGTGGTTTTTCTCTAAGCCGTCTTGAATTTTCTGCCAGCGCCTTATTTGGCTCTTCTGCTCAAAAAATTTAGGAAACAAAAAATTTTTGACATTGTCCAAAAATTTATTATTCCAATAAGTCGTTCTTATGGAATAATAAACAGTCATCCAGATAAAAAAAATGGCTAAAATAACAAAAATAATCTGCAAAGGCCACAGCTGGCGTTGCAAATCCGAGGATAATAAAATACGCAAAACATTTTTCACTCCCCCGCCTACCGCGTTCAATTCAGTTGTGTTGAGAAAATCAGGCACCATACTAATTTAGAAATGGTTACAAAATTTTTTCTAATTGCTGGCCAATTTGAAAAATTCCTTGTTCATTGAACGGCCGGCTAATGATTTGCAAGCCCACTGGCAAGTGGCCATCTTTGCCCGCCGGCAAGGATAAAGCTGGCACGCCCGCCAAACTGATCGGCACAGTTAAAATATCCGAGAGATACATTTTAAGAGGGTCGTCAATTTTCTCGCCGATCTTAAAGGCCGGAAAAGGCGAGACCGGCGTAAAAATGAAATCAACTTGTTCAAAGACCTGATCAAAGTCCTGTTTTATCAGAGCGCGCGCTTTTTGGGCTTTAATATAAAAAGCGTCATAATAGCCCGATGACAAAGCAAATGTGCCCAGCATAATTCTGCGCTTCACCTCCGAGCCAAAGCCCTGGCCGCGGCTTTTAAAATACACTTCAGCCAAGTCATTGGCCTCTTGGCTTAAGCCGTATTTAATGCCGTCAAATCGCGCTAAATTAGCGCTGGCTTCCGAGGTAGACACTAAATAATAACAGGCCAAAGCATACTTAGAATGCGGTAAAGAAATCTTTCGTATTTCAGCTCCGGCTTTTTGAGCTTTTTTAATAACCCCTTCAATTATCTCACGCGTTGCTTTTTCCAGGCCTTCGCCAAAATATTCTTGTGGTATACCTATTTTAACATTTTTTAAATCAACATTAACAGAGGAGTTATCCGTATCAGCTGAAGTGGCATCATTTTCATCTTTACCTTTAATGGCGTTAAAAATAATCTGGCAGTCCTCGGTGGTTTTAGCCAAAGGCCCTATTTGATCTAATGACGAAGCGTGAGCTATCAGGCCGTATCTGGAAACAGCTCCATAAGTTGGCTTCAAGCCAACTACCCCGCAAAAACTAGCGGGCTGACGAATAGAGCCGCCAGTATCCGAGCCCAAAGCGAAAACACACTCATTGGCCGCCACAGCACAAGCCGACCCGCCCGAAGTGCCTCCGGGCACTCTGGTCAAATCATGAGGATTTCTAGTAACCTGAAAGGCCGAGTGCTCGGTAGAAGAGCCCATGGCAAATTCATCAAGATTGGTTTTACCCAAAATAATCGCTCCTTGTTTTTTAAGTTCAGCTACGGCCGTGGCATCATAAGGAGCAAAATAATTTTCTAAAATACGCGAGCCGGCCGTGCACTTTTGCCCCTTCACCAAGATAGCGTCTTTAATAGCGCACGGCGCGCCCGCCAGCAAGGAGACCTCTTGGCCTTGTTTAATCTTTTCATCAAGATAGTCGGCTTGCTCCAAGGCCTCGTCTTCGCTCACCGCTAAAAAAGCTCCTATTTTTGGCTCTTCTTTTTTGATTATTCCTAAATAATGTCCAACTAATTCGCGAGCGGAAAAATCTTTTTGTAAAAGATGCTGGTGAATTTGCTTGATAGAAAACTGATGAAGTTCCATATTACAAAATAGCTTTAACTTTTAGATAGCCGTTATCTTTTTGAGGAAATTGCTCAATGATTTTTTGTGTTGCTTTTTCATCACGAGGAGTCGCTTGGTCGGCTCTGGTCACATTAAACAAGGCTGTGTTCTCGTAAAACGGCCTTACATCACTAACATCAACCTCGTTGAGCAGGGCCACATAGTCCAAAATAGCCGAAAGCTCTCGCTGTATTTTAGTTTTTTCAATATCTGAAAGCTCCAGACGGCCCAAGCGAGCCACATTTTCCACTAATTTTTTGTCAATCATGGTTATTAATTATTCGTTATTAATTATTTAATGGCCATACCCGAGCTGGTGTCGGCTAAAACCTCTCGTAAAGTGTCCAAATTTTCCAGCACAATACCCCCGCCCCGCACCACCGCCGTAAGAGGGTCTTCAATAATTTTCACTTTCATTCTGGTGGCCGCTGAAAGCAAAACATCCAAGCCAGCCAACAAAGCGCCTCCGCCCACAATATAGATACCACTGCCCATAATGTCGGCCAACAATTCGGGCGGGGTGCTCTCAATAATGCCCTTAACCGCTTCCATCATAGCATTAAGTGATTTTTCCATGGCCTTTCTGATGTCTTCAGAATCAACAATTACTTCTTCGGGCAAACCGCTCACCAAATTGCGGCCTCTCAACCTAAATTCCTTTTTTTCCTTTAACGGCACCGCGCAACCAATGCTTATTTTAGCTTCCTCGGCCGTTCTCTCGCCAATTAACAGCTGATATTTTTGCTGGACATATTGCACAATATCATCGGAAAGTTTATCGCCCGCGATGCTCAAACTTTGCGAGGTAACAATGCCACCCAAAGAAATCACCGCGATGTCCGTGGTGCCACCGCCAATGTCAATGATAAAAGTGCCTTTGGCTTCCTGAATGGGCAAGCGAGCGCCAATGGCCGCGGCCACCGGCTCTTCAATTAAAAATACTTCTCTGGCCCCGGCGTTTTTGGCGGCGTCCTCCACCGCTTTTTTCTCCACCTCGGTTACTCTTGAAGGAATGCCCACAATAATCCTTGGCCAGGAAAGCGAAATAAACTTTTTGTGATGGGCTTTTTCAATAAAATAACGGAGCATTTGCTCGGTTACCTCAAAATCCGAAACCACCCCCCTAACCAAAGGCCTCACCGCCTGAATATGAGCGGGCGTTCGGCCAACCATTTTTTTGGCTTCCTCGCCCACCGCCAAAATCTGGCCGGTTTTAGTGTTCAAGGCCACCACTGATGGCTCGTTGATCACAATGCCTTGACCGCGCACATACACCGCCGAATTAGCCGTGCCCAAATCAATGGCAATGTCCTCGCTAAAATATCGCAAAATTTTCTTAAACATAGTATAGTATTCCCTTATCTTATATTAAAAAAACAAAAAATCAATATGCAACTTACGCGCTTGTCTGTCATTCTGAGCCAACCCTATTTTTTAGAACAACAAAAAAACTACAATTTCTGCTCTATAGTTCAAAAATTGTAGTTTTTCAAACTTTCTAAAAATAATTGCTTACTTTTCCAAGATGTCGTGTTTGCCAATTCACATCAGTTATTTTATGCAAGTCGCTTATTAAATCCTTGATGTTATCAAACTTTTTCACCCTGCCAGCTTTTACATCGCTCAACGCTTCTTGCAACATTGCTTCGCCCGCCAAAGACAGCTCAAATGTCGGCAATTTATCTAAAATTGCTTTTGGCATAAAACTTTTTTTAGAACAATTTAATAACATCCTTGATGCTCACTAGGGCCATGAAACCAATCATAATGAAGAAAAATACGGCGGTGATTCTTTTTTCTATGACTGGATTAACCGGCTTGCGCCTAATCAGCTCAATGCCCAAAAACAACAGCCGCCCGCCGTCTAAGGCCGGAATGGGTAACAAATTAAATAAAGCCATCCAAATAGAAATCATGGCTATGAGCATCAAGAAATTGCCCCAGCCCTGGCCCAAGGCCTGCCCCATAATCTGGCCCAAGCCAATCGGCCCAACAAACTGCAAATCATTATTTTTCTGGCCTTGCATTTTACTCTTAATCGCTTTAACTAAAGTTAAGGGAATGTTCTTGGTTTGCTGGATAGTAATTTCCACGCCTTTATAGGGCGCTTTATACCAAGCGGTTTTTGTTAAAACCACCCGGGCCATGGCTATACCCAAAGCGCCCTCGCCCATGGGCGGATTAATTCGCGGCGTTACCGCGATATCTATTTCTTGATCGCCTCTCATAACTCCCATCTGAATTTCTTCCCCTTTGTGGCTGGCGATAAATCCTTGCGCCTCCCCTACTTTTCCAGATTGCAAATCTTCATTGGCGAATTTTAAGTTTATTATTTTATCGCCTGGCTTAATACCGGCCAGCTCGGCCGGTGATTTAGGGACAACTTGTAAAATTTGGATAAAAGGGTTTGCTCCAGCTTGCGCGAAGTCATCATCAACGGCCGTGGGTATGCCCCCTACCCCAATAATTATGGTAAAAATAATAACCGCGACTAGCCAAAAAGAAACCACTCCGCCCGCTAAAATCAAAGCCCTTTGCCATAAAGTTTTTTGCGAAAAGCTTTCTTGGCTATTATCTGTTTCTTCATCGCCCAATATCCGCACAAAAGCGCCAAAGGGCAACAGGTTGAGCGAGTAAATTGTTTGACCAATTTTTTTGCCAAAAATGCGAGGCGGATAACCAATGCCAAATTCCTCCACTCTCACCCCAAACTTTCGCGCCAACAAAAAATGCCCCAACTCGTGCAGGGCGGTTAACAAAACTAAACTAAATAAAACAATGATAATAGTCAACAGCATAAAATTATTTTATTAAATCTGCAAATAGCGCCTTAAAACCAGCAGTGTTTAGCCAAAAGTTTTGAGGGTTATTTTTTAGATATTTTTGTATTTCTGCTCTTTGTGTTTCTAACTTTTCGCTACCACCTCTCTCGTTTAAGATATCATTAGCATAATTGCCATCTATAAAACAAATATAAAATACATTTTGATTATTTTCTTTTAAGCTCAAAATTTCAATTAATTCGGAAATTTGCTTATCCTGGCTCCCGCCAGATGTATTCAGGTGCTTTGCTTCAAGTAAAAATATTTTATCGCCTGACTTTATAATTAAATCTAATGTCTTGTTCTGCTTCTTGGTTTTAATTTTAACTTTTAAGTTCTGACGAACTTTTCTTAAACTAAATTTCTTTGAGAATGAAGCAACGCAATTATCTTGCCCAAAAAAGTCTTCCCAGCTTTTCGCCTCCGCAAAACCAAATTGAGCCAGAATAGACTTTAATTTTATTTCACCGCACTTGCCTTTTTTGCGCGAGGCGTTAGTGTCCAAAATTGCCTGCACCCATTCTTCTGGCACGGTTTCGTTTAAAATTCTATTGGCAAAGTATCGTTTAGTAATTTCTTTAAGTAAATCCAAGTTGTCCTTAGCCGCTTTTAGGGTATTATCGCAGGCGTTCACGAAACAGATAAACTCCGAGCAATTGGAAAAATCACCCAAGATTTTTTGCAATTCTTGAAAATATTTATTAACAACTGCTTCTTTTTCTTTTCTATCTTTTAGGGTTTTGATAGTAATCAAAATATTTTTGATTTCCCGAATATGGGCGACATATCTTCCCAAAGCCGGGTTTTTCTTATCAAAAACATAAAAATCATCTAAAAGATCTTCTAAATTTTTCTGTGAAATCTTAAAATAATGAAGGTTGTTTTGCATTTTCTTGCTCATAAATATAATTTAAAAACTTATAAACAAAATTAAAAGAAATCCTCTTGCGGCCATTATCCCTAAAATTTGTCAAAAAGAAAGAAAAATATTTTTCCCTATTTTCATTCAAAATACCATTAAATCTTTCCATTAAAGTTTTTTGCTGTTCAATGGTCAATGGTTTCCCAAAAATCAAATGGGCCATATTGCGCGAAGTGCTCTTGCCCACTAAGCCATCAAGGCCATAATTTCTTATGTCCTCTAAGCAAATCTTTTTGCCACCCTTGCTGTCAATCGCTCTCAAAAATAAAATATTACTTTTCAGAAAATTTTTAAATTTTTTATCAATAAAAGCTTCTTGTGGTTCCTTGATGTTTTGCACAGCAATTCTGGCTTGAAAGCTACCTCCCCTAAAGTCGCCTTCTGTCAAGCGCCCAACACCTAACTTATTTTCAGCGCTTTTGATTTTCAGTAAAAAGTCGCCACCTAATTGCCAGCCAAACTTTTTTTCTAAGTGAAAGTCTATTTTTTTATTTTCTGGAAAAACAACAGCTGAAATTGCGTTTTTACCAACATTGTTCTTTTTCTTTCTGAAATAAAAAGCAATAACATTATAGGTTGTGTCCGTGAAAACCCTTTCCAAAAAAATGTTAAGTTTGACAATTTCAAATTTCTCAAAAAATAAATCTCTTATTCTCTGCGAATTACTGGCCGACAGAAAATTTAAGGGCACAATCAAAATGCCTTCTTCATTTTTCATCATTTCAAAAACAGAAATCTGGTATAAGTCCTCAAAAATTCTGTGTTGGCCGCTAAAAAACTTTTCTTTGATTTCTTGATTCGCTTTATTTTTATGCAAATAGGGCGGGTTAGCGATAACAAACTGATATTCTTGATATTCTTTATAATTATTCAGTGAATCGTTAAGAAATATTTTTTTGCCATCTACTAATTTTTTATCATAGTCAAAACCAATTACTTTTTGAGCGTTATTCTTTAATGCCCAGTCCAATAAATCGCCATTGCCAGCAAATGGATCCATAACTTTTTTGTCTTTTATAAAATCAGCCAAACCCTGCAAGATATAATCCGCGTTAATAGTAAAAAATTGTCCTAACTGCTTTTTAAGCATAAATCTTTTAGGCAATTATCCTTTTATTTCTTCCTCTTTTCGCTTGGCTATCTCTTCCATTTTTTCGCGGTATTCGCGGGTGGTTTCGTCAAGCTTGTCTCGGCCCTTAAATTTGTCGTCTTCCCGCAGTTCGCTCCTGACGCAAGCGTCTTGCAGGTCTTTCCAAGCTTTATCTCGTAAGCGCCTCACTCCTTGAAAAGCCTCTTCTTTTATTTTATCTAACAGCTTGATAACTTCTAGGCGAGTTTCCTCGGTTAAGGGCGGGGCGGAAAAATAAATTGTCTTATCATTTATTCTTACTCCTAAATTCAACCCGGCTTGCTCCACCGCCTTGACCGCGCCCTCAACATAGCTTTTATCCCACAATTCCACCATCAATTCTCGGGGCCCGGCATTGGTAATAGCGCCCAATTGCTTCATCGGCAAAAATGAGCCAAAGCAATTGGCCTCAACATCTTCCAACAAAGCTGGCGACAAACGGTTAGAGCGCAATTTCATTGTTTCGGCCTTAAAGTCATCCATTGCTTTTTGCAACTCGCTTTTAATTTTTTCAATAATTTCTTGATAGGTCATAAATTAATAACTAAATTTTCTAACAATAACCTTTTATTTATATTACTGTTTATTAACAAAAATTTCAAATCCTCGGTTTGCCTTAAATTCTGGACAAGTTTAGTTAAGGCCTGGCCGTTCTGGCCATTGGCTAAACATTTTTTTAATGAATGGCGCAAAAAAATAAGCAGGTTTTCCAAAAATTGATTGATAGCGCCAAAGGCCTCGCTGTTGTCAATCACGGCCTCTTCCTCGTCCTGATTATTTTTAGCCAAAGACAAATAATAATCTTTGATCAAAATCAGGCGCTCGGTTAAGCCGCTTGCCAGTAATTGTTTGGCCAGCTTAAAATCAGCTAAACGGCTTTCCATTAATTTATTATCAGCCAAAAAAGAAATAACCAAGCCCGGCCGACCATCAGCCAAATCAATCATTTCGGCCAAGCGAGGATTGCTCTGTTGCGCAAACAGCGCTTCGTCAATAACCTCTTTGGCCAATGGATAAAATTTAATCTCCTCGCAACGAGAACGAATAGTGGCCAAAAGCTCTTCGGGTTGGCTGGTGATTAAAATAATCATAGCTACGCCCGATGGCTCTTCCAAGCATTTCAGCAAACAACTTTGCGCCTCTTGATTGAGGCAATGCGCCTCGTCAATAATAACCGCCTTAGTTTTGGCGGCCTGGTTGCTATAACTCAAAAATTTTTGCAAATCCCTGATTTGGTCAATTTTAATTTCTTTGGAGCTGGGCTTAATCACCAATAAATCAGGGTGCCTTTGGCTTTCAAAATTAACGCAAGAAAAACACTGGCCGCAGAATTCATTGTCCTGTTTATTTTGGCAGTTGAGCAATTTGATAAAATCGCCAGCCGCCTTGCGCTTGCCTAAATTATTTTGCCCGGAAAAAAGCAAAGCGTGCGGCGTTTGCCCGGCCGTTGCTATTTTCTGCAAAAACCCCCATTGCGTTTGATGACCTATAACCATGGAACAAACAGCATAAAACGAATAACAAATAACAAAAGACAAAATGTTATTAGTTATTAGTCATTCGTTATTCGTTATTTCTGGCTCATGACAGTTTTTTTGTAGACGGATAAGTTTTCCAGCACCACGCCCGTGCCCTTGGCCACGCACAATAAGGCCTCACCAGCCACGAAACAAGGAACACCCGTGGCCTTGGCAATCATTTGGTCCAAGCCGCGCAACAATCCTCCGCCGCCAGCCAAAATCATGCCTTTGTTCATAATGTCAGCTGAAAGTTCGGGAGGTGTCTGCTTTAAGATAAATTTAATGCCCTCAATAATTTCCAAACAAACTTCTTGCACGGCTCGAGCCACCTCATTAGAAGAGGCCTTGATATTGCGCGGCAGGCCGCTGGGCAAATCCCGGCCTCTTATTTCATAAAACTCTTCTTTTTTAATCGGAAACGCCCGGCCGA
Organism: bacterium (Candidatus Gribaldobacteria) CG10_big_fil_rev_8_21_14_0_10_41_12; assembly: GCA_002773545.1. Taxonomy (GTDB): domain Bacteria; phylum Patescibacteriota; class Minisyncoccia; order Minisyncoccales; family CG1-02-41-26; genus CG1-02-41-26. Next base: position 11,700 of record PFAV01000019.1, read on the forward strand.
TTTTTATTTTAATCTCTTCGGCTGTTTGACTGCCAATGGCCAAGTTGTATTCTTTTTTAATAAAATCGGCAATTTTTTCGTCCATTTTATCGCCCGCCACCCGCAAAGAATGCGCTGTCACAATGCCGCCCAAAGAGATCACTGCGATTTCCGAAGTGCCACCGCCAATGTCAATAATCATATTGCCCTCGCAAGAATTAATAGGAATGCCCGCTCCAATGGCTGATAAAATCGGCTCTTTGGCCACATAAGCGGCTCGGGCGCCCGCTGTAATAGCCGCTTCAATCACGGCCCGCCTTTCGGTTGAGGTGGCGCCCACTGGAATAGAAGCCAAAACCTCGGGCTTAAAAATATTAAAACGGCTGCGAGTTTTTTTGATGAAGTAACGAATCATGGCTTGGGTTACCCGATAATCAGCAATCACCCCGTCTTTGAGCGGCCGATAAACCACAATATTATCGGGGGTGCGGCCAATCATTGACTTGGCTTCGGCCCCCACCGCCAAAACAGCGTTGCCCGGCCGTGAAATGGCCACCACTGATGGCTCGTTCAAAACAATCCCCTTGCCAGGAACAAACACCAGGCAATTGCAAGTGCCCAAATCAATAGCTAATTGGTTAGTAAAAAATGACATAACAAAATAAAATGTCTAAATCCTAATGTCTAATGACTAATAAAATTTCTAATGCCCCGTACCAAATGTCAAAGGGCATTGCTGAAATTTGACATTGGACATTTGACATTTTATTAGACATTAGGATTTAGTCATTAGTCATTTTTATCCTACTCTCTTTATATCTGCCCCCAACATCTGCAGACGTTTCTCTATTGCCTCGTATCCCCTATCAATCTGCTCAATGTTGTTGATAATGGTTTGGCCTTGAGCAATCAAGCCCGCCACCACTAACGAGGCGCCCGCCCGGATATCCCATGATTCAATAGCCACACCCGTTAAAGGAGTTGGCCCGAAGACAAAAGCGCGGTGCGGGTCAACCATTTCAATGTCAGCGCCCATCTTACGCAATTGGTGGATATAATTCAAGCGATTTTCATACAAGGGGTCGTGAATTAAGCTCTTGCCTTTGGCCTGGGTTAAAACAGGCACCATTAAAGGCAACAAGTCGGTCGGGAAGCCAGGATAAGGCAAGGCCTGCAAACGAATAGCCTGCAAGCCATCAGCCGGCCAGACCTGCACATCATTGCCCATAACCTGAAAACGCGCCCCAGCCGCCCCCAAGCGTTCCAAAAAGCTATCCAGATATTCAGGCACAGCGTTTTTTACCAGCACTCCTTGGCCTGCTAAAGCCCCAATAATAATAAAAGTGCCCGCCTCAATATAATCGGCAATCACTGTATGCTCCACGCCTCCCAAAAGTTGGCCGCCAGCGCCATTAACTGAAAAACAATTTTCGCAAATTTTTTCAATATTTGCTCCCATCTTGCGCAACTGTTCCACCAAACATGAAACATGCGGCTCTTGGGCGGCCAGCTTAATAATAGTTTTTCCTTTAGCTAAACAAGCAGTCATCAATAAATTTTCCGTGGCTGTTACGCTAAATTCAGGCAAAACAATTTCCTGGCCAATTAAATTTTTGGTCTTAAAACAATAAAAATCGCCCTCCTCTTTAACTAACACACCCAATTTTTCCAAAACATCTAAGTGAGTGGTAATGGGCCGCAAACCAATTTTGTCCCCGCCGGGCCGAGACACCTTAAACTGCTTAAAACGAGCCGCCAGCGGGCCAATCAATAACACCGAGGTGCGGGCTTGGGAAAATTTCTCGTAACTTATTTTTTCCGGGTTCACCTTGCTACCCGCTATTATCTTCACTTTTCTTTCGCTTAAAAATTCCAGCTCGCACCCCATCTCTTTCAAGATATCTAAAAGATTCAAAATATCTTTCACCAAAGGCAAATTATCAATCACACAGGCCCGATCAGTCAGCAAACAAGCCGCCAACAAAGCGCCCGCCGCATTTTTTGAACCCAGCACACTAATTTCACCTTTTAGTTTTTTCCCGCCTTCAATAACAAATTTCTCCATAAATTTCTCGCTTAATAATACCCTATCTTATCTAAAAAACAACTAAACTGCAAGCAAACCAAAAACTACAGTTTCTGCTCTATAGTTCAAAAAGTGTAGTTTTTATTACTGTTCAAAAAGCTTTAGGATTTTATCTTGCTGGCCAATTTCCCCTGCTGTGAAGATAAAAACACAATCCTCTATGCCATTTTCCGCTAGTTCTTTATAAAAGCTTTCTGGCAAGGGCCATTTGCCAACATAAACACTGTCTTGGAGCCGCTCAAATTGCATTAAAGAAAGCTCTTGCGTCAACCATCTCCGAAAACATTTTTTTCTTTCAGGAATATCAAAAACAACTACTCTTATTTTTTTATCCCAAGAACTTTTTAAGATTTCATATCTATCCTTAATATACGCTGTCAATTTCTTGCCTTGCGGGGTTAAAAAATAAACTTTTTTTACCGGGTCTTTAACAATCAACCCTTGAGTTTTTAATCGCGAAAGACTGGCAGTAACGGTTTTCTTTTTAGGTTTATAATTTTTATATCTGCCAGCCCCCGCCATTTGCTTCATTAACTTAAAGCCGGGATAACAGTCCGGCAATCCTTCCCAAAACATCTCTCCGGCATCTTGCAAAGACAATAAAACATAAGCAGTGGCATTTAATCCATGAGTGAAAATTTTCTTGGCTAATTTTCTGTCTTTCTGCTGAAAAATATATTTTGCTTGAGGCATATTTCATTATAACAAAAAACTACAATATTTGAACTATAGAGCAGAAAGTGTAGTTTTTTGTTTTAGAAGCTTATTCTCTGTCCTCGCCTGATTGTATTTTGTTTTTGAAATCGTTCCAGGGTATTTCCTGCTGGCCAGCCAAGCGGCAAATTTCTTTATACTGGCAATAGACGCACTGCCAATTTTTAGGATAGTCATTTAGAACTTGAGGCAGTTGATTATTCTCCACTTGTTTTTTCAATCGGCCGAAACCATCAAGCAAGGCCTCATTCAATCCCCTGTCATAATCCACCACAAACTCTTTGATGTCTTGACGGTCTTTATCGATGTAAAGCAAAATGCCTTTTTTAATCTCAAAAAAATGCATATAAAGCTGTATCTGGTAAACATTTTCAATTTTCGGGGCAGTGAGGTTTTTGAAAATCATTGAGTTCATACTTTTAATATCCAAAACGAAATTTTCGCCATTCAAACACAAAATAGCGTCAGCTCGGCCCGAAATAATTTCTTGAGGCGGTATGGGAATTTCCGTGGTCATACCAAGGCGTAAACGATACAAAACATTATAAAGATTGCGGTGCAATTGCTCACCGTGTTCAAAGATACGCAAAAGCCGCGGGTCGGCCTTTTCGGCCGGGGCTTGCTTTAACTTAAAAAAAACCGCCCTGGGGCATTTGCCCGCGTCCGTAACATAAAAATGCATTTGCTTTCTATTCTCCTGATTGTCTAAATAAAACTTGTCAATAAGCTCTTTCAACATATGCTGACTTATTATTGAGATGGTTGCAAAACTATTCCTGCTGCAATTTTATCTTTTCGGCTGCGTCATC
>PFAV01000075.1:0-3123 GCA_002773545.1 bacterium (Candidatus Gribaldobacteria) CG10_big_fil_rev_8_21_14_0_10_41_12
CATCTCAATCTTTTTCTGGTGTTTTCAGAAAATTATATGGGGGTTTTTCTACGGTCTCATATGTATAATTGGTCTGTTGATACAAAAGAATTGAAAAAGGATAAAAAGAGATACAAAGTTTGGCAACTAGAACAGCTGATTAATTTTGGCTTGGCTAAAGAAAAAATAAATTTGGCAGAATTAAAAAAGTATTGGGGTTTGCTTAATTTAGACCCAAATAAAAAAAGATACCTTTCATTTCTTTTATGGCCCAAAAAGCAATTTTAAGCGAAAATCAAGTAAAAGTATTAGAAATTATTAGTCAAAGCAAAAATATCTGCCAAAGTTTTTACTTGACCGGCGGCACTGCTTTAGCTGAATTTTATTTGCAACACCGTTTTTCAGAGGATTTAGATTTTTTTTCGGAAAACGAAGTTGATTCTCAAACAATTTTTTCTTTTTTGAAGAGCGTCAAAGAAAAGGCAGGATTTAGCAAAATAGACGCCCAACAAAGCTTTAATCGTAATTTGTTTTTTCTGCATTTTCCAAACGAAGTTATAAAAACAGAGTTCACTTATTTTCCTTTTCCTAAAATAGAAAAAGGGCTGTTAAAGGGTAATTTGGATATAGATAGCTTGTTAGATATAGCGGTTAATAAGGTTTTTACTATTTACCAAAAGCCGAGAGCCCGTGATTATATTGACCTTTATTTTATTATTCAGAAAATGGGTTGGGATATGGACAGTCTGTTAAAAAAAGCTCGAATAAAGTTTGATTGGCATATCGATTTATTGCAATGGGGTAGCCAGCTTTTGCAAGCCGAGCAGGTAAGGGACTATCCAAAAATGATAAAAGAGGTTAATCCCAAAGATTGGCAAGAATTTTTTGTAAAAGAAGCGCGAAAAATAAAAAAAGATATTATAGAATAGTATGCGATTATTAAAATCTATGATCTCTCAAAAATTATCTAAATTTATCTCTAAACCCGCCGGGGGGGTATAAGTTTAAAGTTCAAAATTCAAAGTTAAAAGTTTTTTTAACTTTTATTTTATTATTTCAATTAATAGCTGGGATATTTTTATTCGGCATTTCAGCTGGACAGGTCAAAGCTGACACTTCTTTATCCGATGATTTTTCTGCTTATGCTGACTATTCTAGTGCCACCTCCAATTGGACAGCTTCCTCAGGGACCTGGATAGTTGAAAATGGTCAATACAAGCATCAGACTGTTGGAAAAAACTATATTAAATCAAGACAAACTCTCTTTAGCGATAATTTTACAGAATCTGACGGTCCGGCGGCCGGTTGGACAACTAAAGCAGGTACTTGGGCAGTAACCAGCAATATTTACCAGGGGACCTATACTTCCGGTGTGCCGAGAGTAGTTCCGACTGATTCAAGCTATAACAATTGGCAAAACTACCGTTTTTCCACTAAGACAAAAAGACTAGGCGGAGTGGATGTTTATGGCTATACAATTTTATTTTTTCGTTACAATCCTGCCACTGATAGTGGATACGCATTATTTTTCAGGCAAACCGGAGTATGTGAATTTTACAAACGCAATAATGGCGTTTGGGGTGATTCATTTATTGCTTTTACAATACCAAAAGATAACGACTGGCATGATGTAATCATTGAGGTTGTGAACGACACGGTAAAAGTCTGGTTCGATAAAACTGAAGACCAAACCCCAAATCTGGAATACAATACGCTCGATTATCTCTCGGGCACAAAATACACCTCTGGCACTGTGGCCTTGGGTACCTATGCTTGGAATTCACAATTTGACGATGTCCAAATAAGTAATGATTTAACCGTCGCTGCTTCTCCCCCGCGTTTTTACACCTCAGGTTCTCATGCTTCTACCTCCATTAGTATTAAATCAAGTTCTGACTTAGATAACCTTTCGATAAGTGTTACTAACCCCACGGGTACTATCTGGACTAAAACTGCAGATCCTGCATGGGTCGGTACAAAAGATGCTACGGTAAGATTCCCGAATGATTTTTCTGGTGCAAATGTTAACACGCCGGGAACTTATATAGTTAAAACCACATTAGACACTGATACATCAATTCTTCTTATGGAAGTCAAGGACCCTCCTGATGTCGCATTTGTTGTCATCACAGATAGTCATTATGACGCCGGGGATGCAACTAAGCTGGCAAAATCAAATCACCGTATGCAGCACCTTCAAAATGATATCAACAACCAAGGGTATTTCCCACTTCCGGATTTTGTAGTTTCTACCGGCGATAACACGGAAAATGGCAGTGTTACGGAGTTAGGCAATCTTAAAACTTATCTAGATGGGCTTACAACTTCCTATTATCCAATCGTTGCCGGGCATGATACTTTATCCGAATCTGGAAGTGACAAAGGACATATCTGGGCTAACACCTTTGGCGCTGACAAATTTTCCTATACCTGGACTGCTGGTGATAATCTTTTTATTGCTGTAGATGACGAAGCTCCTTATGGTGGTTATGGCAATCATATTACTTCTGACGCCCATAAAACATGGCTACAAAATACCCTCGATGCAAATCCTGATAAAAAAGTATTTCTCTTTAACCATTCGGGATTAATGGAACCCAGAGATGCTGGTGGCGCTAAGGATTTTTGGATTGGCTCAACTGCTGCCCCTGCGGTCCGAACGATTCTCGAAAATCATGGCGGCGTTGTTACGGAATTTTCCGGACATGACCATCTGAACTTTGCAGGCGTAACAAATGACATTCTATATTAAACTATTTCTAGCTTAAAGAATTATCCTGGCGAGTATCGTTATATTGAGATATACAATAACAGAGTCGATGAAACAACTATTCAAAGTACTGGTTACTCTGAAGCTACCCTTTGGACTGGCTCAAGCGATTCTACCCACAGTACAAGTACCTATACTTACGGACTTCCCAAAGAAAGAAATCTCGATTTTAGCTTTTCAAATTCCACTACCCCTGATATATTATCTGGTTTAAGTGTTGCCGGGCAGGCTTCTTGGGGTGATTATAGTTTTGAAGCCGGGATAACCTTGGGATATGAGGAGCCATGGGGAGTAGCGCATAATTCCGTTGGCGAAAGTTTTGCTGGCGTTGTTTTTCGTTATCAAGATGGAGACAATTACTATGATGTTATGCT
>PFAV01000075.1:3153-4531 GCA_002773545.1 bacterium (Candidatus Gribaldobacteria) CG10_big_fil_rev_8_21_14_0_10_41_12
ACTCTGCTGCGGATGCCATTAGATTAGAAAAAAAGCATAACGGCTCAATAACTCAACTGAGCAGCGCTTCCACAACTATAAATCTTGATACAGCTTATCAATTAAAGGTAATAGCTCAAGAGAGTAGTATTAAGGTTTATTTAGACAATGTTTTAAAGATAGATACTACGGATTCCACTTTTGCTTCAGGCAAAGTTGGCTTAAAGACTTATCGTGCCTTAGCTAGCTATGACAATGTCTCGGTAACTGATCATGGGGCGCCAATAGTTCCAACAATTGGCACTCCAACTCCTTTATCGTCAAGCGATATTCGTTGGAATTTCACTGACAACGCTGACAATGAAACTGGTTTCCGTGTTTACACCAACACCGATGCTATAGCCACCAGTTCAGCCACAGTCAATCTAACCTACCTTGATGAAACAGGATTATCCGAAAACACCCAATATATAAGATACGTCAAAGTCTATAACAGCTATGGCGAAAGCGCTTCGTCCTCTGCCACCTCCACTTTTACCCTGATGGACGCTCCCACAGGTTTCTCTTTTGGCTCAATAACAACCAGCAGTATAACTATGTCTGCTTCAGGAGCTCTGCCGAACCTTGCTTCAAGCACCTCTGGAGTATATTTTGCCGAAACATCAGGCAATAGCGGAGGAGCGGATTCCACTTGGCAACAAACCACTTCTTACCAAAACACGGGGCTTTATGAAAACACCTTATACACCTACCAAGTCAAAGCCAGAAACGGAGATGGAACAGCCACCTCTTATACAGCTACATCATCTAAATATACTCTTGCCGACACCCCCGCTAATCTAACATCTACCAACATCACCAGCCAGTCCATCACCGTGTCAGTTGATGCTTTGGTCAATGTCGCTGCTGGCTCGTCTAGCTATTACTTTGCCAACACCACCAAGGGCGCCAACTCTGGCTGGATTAAAACTAACTCTTGGCAAGAAACCAACCTCACTTGCCCCACCAACTGCACTTACAGTGTTATATATCGCAATGGAGATGGCGTTCCAACTTCAGCTATCACAGGAACATACACCACTAGTGGCTGTGTTGGCTATACGCCAGCTATCACTGTCACCATTGCCCCGATAACCACAACTACTTTCACCACAACGAGCATTGCCACCAGCGCCAACTCTACTTCTACTGTTGCCGCGACCACAACCCCATCAGAAACTCCATTTCTCACGAGGCAAGCTCAAGCTCAGCAGTTGCAAGCTCAAATAGCCGATGTTAAGCAACAAATTATTGCCTTACTTGCCCAGCTTATTCAGATAATCCAAGAAAAGATTAAACAATTACAAGCGCAACTTCAGCTTTTGCCGCAGTGAGATTATCCGCCCGTTATCTCCAAAAG
>PFAV01000015.1:0-1363 GCA_002773545.1 bacterium (Candidatus Gribaldobacteria) CG10_big_fil_rev_8_21_14_0_10_41_12
TCTTTCACCGAAACCTTACCAGGCGTTAAATCAATTTGACCGTCAAACAAACTTCTGGAAATAATAACATTAGTGCAACCGCTGGTGCCAATATCTGTAATTTCCCACCTAATCGGCGCGCCAGCCCTCACCTTAAAATACTTGGGCGAATAACCGCTAGCCGAGGCCTTCATTTTTATTACTTGTTGGCCATTGACGATAGCCGGCAAATCGCTCTCGTCAACCTTGGCCTGACCTTGAACATTGCTTGGAGTATTAGTATTATTCTGAACGCTTCTTTGAGCAAAAATAGAACTAATACCAGAAACTCCCAGTACATTTAATTGGTTATTTATGTTGAAAAAAGCGAAAAACAAAACAACCAAACCAGCCACTTTCAGAAACTGCCCGGATAATTTTTGGTTGCTCACCAGCTTGGCGCTGGAAAAACCAATAAAAAGTAAAACCGGCAGGGTGCCTAAAGCGAAGAACAACATAATCAAACTGCCCTGTAGAAAACTGCCCGACAACAAGGCCAGGCCTTGGGCGGTGATAGTAAAGCCGCACGGCAAGATAAAAGTTAAAGCGCCCATGACAAAAGGCATATACTTGCCCTGAAAATTCTTTTCGTCAGCCGCATAACGAGTAATAAATTTAGGCATAGTTATCTGAAACCGCCTAAAGGCCTTCACCCCCAACATTTGCAAAGCCAAAAAAGCCATCATTACCGAAACTACTATCACTAACCCCGCGCTGAAGGTTAAAGAAAGCCGCAGCTTGCCCCCAATAGCTCCCAACACCCCGCCCAATAAAGCGTAAGAAACCAAACGGCCGGCGTTAAACATTAGATGGGGCTTGGCTCTTTGTAGGGCAGTGTTTTTGTCAGCGTAAACTTCTCCCCATTGCTTGGCCATAGAAAGCACCAGCCCGCCCACCAAAGCCGCGCAGGTAGAAAGACCGGCCAAAACACCAAACAAGAGAAAGGCGGGCAGAGACGAGGAGGCCCCCACATTAACGAATTTCTGCAAGCCCATTTTATTCAAAAGAAGAAAACCAACTACTATAATCACCGCCACCGCCACGGTATTCATAAAACTTGAAGTGTCGGCGAATTTTTTATTTTCTGGCTTTTTATCGTAAAAAGTATAGCCATCTTTTCTAAAAATCTTGTTTAAGGAGGATGTATCGGGCTTTTCTCCTTCGTATTCAAATAACACCTCGCCTTTTTGCGAAGACGCCTCAACCGATTTAATATTAGGCATTTCTAAAAGCTTTTTTTCAATTAAAAGCTCGCAACTGGCGCAGTGCGTGCCATGGACGAAATATTTTTGTTCTTTCATATTTTATGTATTATTTATGATATACTTATTTATTACATCTGTGG
>PFAV01000015.1:1397-2418 GCA_002773545.1 bacterium (Candidatus Gribaldobacteria) CG10_big_fil_rev_8_21_14_0_10_41_12
CTCAAAAGGTGCAAAAAGGAAACAACGAGACCTTTAGTTTTTTGGTAGAGAAATATGAACTAAGTATCAAAAGATACGCCCGCAAATTTACCCAAGACTCAGAAACCATCAACGACATCACCCAAACTGTTTTCTTAAAGGCCTTCAGCCATATCAACTCTTTCAATCCAAAATTAAAATTTTCCAGCTGGCTTTATCGCATCGCCCACAACGAGCTGGTTAATTTTTTGAAAAAGAAAAAAGAATTGCCTCTTTTTGATTTTGACACCTTTTGGCCCCATAGCGCCCCGGGCAAAAAAGAATTAGAAAATGAAACCGAAAAAATAATGATGAGGGAGACATTTGAAAAATGCTTAGCCAAAATCCCGGCAAAATACAGAGAAGTTATAAACTTTTATTATCTTGAAGATTTATCCTACGAAGAAATTTCTGAAATTTTACAAACACCTGTTTCCACCATCGGCGTACGACTAAAAAGAGGTAAAACAATTTTGAAAAACCTGTGCCACAATAAAAATATATGGAACAACCAATAAAAAACAATAGCATAGCCCAAAAGGTTATGGACAAAATAAAGTCGGACAAAATAAAAATAAAGCCGAAATTATATTTTGTTTTTAGAACAGCCGTTTATTTTAGCTTGGTCGCGCTTTGTTTTTGCTTGGCGATATTTCTGGCCAGCTTTTTGGTTTTTGCCGCCAAAATAAATCAATTTTCTTTTTTACTTTTGTTTCTGCTTTTTTGGGCCCTGCTTTTAATGGTTGGGGGAACTTTTTTAGCCAAAAAGTTTTCTTTCTTTTATAAAAAGCCATTGGCAATAAGCTTGATTATTTTTATAGCGGCCACCTTAATAAGCAGCGCTTTAGTTTTGAGAACTACCTTGCACAATGAACTATTAGAACGGTCGCAAAAAAACAACTGGCCCATTATCTCGCCTCTTTATCATAGCGGCTGCGGTTGCCAAGACGATTGCGGCTGTGGCGCCGGAAACACCTGCCCCCTGCTTAAAAAAACGCTAAAA
>PFAV01000015.1:2464-5427 GCA_002773545.1 bacterium (Candidatus Gribaldobacteria) CG10_big_fil_rev_8_21_14_0_10_41_12
AGCCACCCGCTTCCGCTCCTTCGGAGCTTTGGCGAGGCGAGGAAATATATTATCTGCAATGCTTCCGAGGGCGAACCGCTGGTTGGCAAAGATAAATATCTTTTGGAAAAATATCCGCAAGAAGTTATCAATGGCCTTAAAATTGCTCTAAAAACCATCCATCATTCACAGGCCTATATCTATCTCAACAAGGACTACTTTCAATTATTCAAAAAAACCTTGGAAGGTTTAATCGGCAACTTACCGATTAAATTATTTGAAAAACCATTCAGCTATATTGCCGGCGAAGAAACCAGCTTGCTCAATACCATTGAAGGCAAGCGACCCGAGCCGCGGATTAAACCGCCCTACCCCACGCAAATCGGACTCTTCGGCAAGCCCACGCTCGTCAATAATATAGAAACATTTTACTGGGTAAGCAAAATAGACCAAGGCGAATATCAAGGCAATCGCTTTTACTCAATTGAAGGCGACACCAAGAACCGCGGGGTCTTTGAACTGCCCGAAACCGACACGATTAAACAAATTTTGGAAAAAACCGACAATATTCCGCCATTCCCCTATTTCGTCCAAGTTGGCGGTGGCGCTTGCGGAGCCATTATGCTGCCTAACGAGCTCAACCAGCCCATCAAGGGGGCTGGCTCAATTATTGTTTTTGATAAAAACAAAACCGATGTTTACCAGTTAATGCGCGGCTGGGCCAAATTTTTTCATCAAAATAACTGCAACCAATGCTCTCCCTGCCGTGAAGGACTCTATAGAATTTTTGAATTGATGGGTCAAGACAAAGAAAAAGTTCTGTCTGAAAAAACAAAACTCTACGATATTTTTGCGGCCTTGGAAAAAACCTCGCTCTGCCCCTTGGGCCGCCTGGCCACCGCGCCCTTCAAAACCGCTCTGCAAAAACTTTTTTAACTAACCGCCCAATTACGCCTCAATTTTTGAGAAAAGAAAACTGCCCGCAAAAAGTAAAACAACTACTCCGACAAATAAAAAAATAGAGTCATTGAGCAAGCCAAAATGCGCCACTCCCGAAAGAGCGGCCCTTAAGGCGTCTATGCCATAAGACAAAGGATTGCATCGAACGATAACTTCAATGACTTTGGGCAAGCCGTCTAAGGGGAAAAGAGCGCCCGACAAAAAGAAAATCGGCATTATTAAAAAATTCATAATCAACTGAAAGCCCTGCATATCTTTTAATACAGAGGCAATGGCTGTGCCCAAGGCGGTAAAAAGCAAAGCCATAAAAAACATAAAAATAAAAGCAAAGGGCAGGGCAATCAACGAATAAATATGAAACCCCACAAAAAGAGATAAAACAAAAACAATCACCCCTTGAAGCGTGGCTACGGTTGCCCCGCCTAAAGTTCGGCCCAGCATAATTTCTAATCGTGAAACCGGCGCTACCAAAGTTTCTTTTAAGAAACCGAATTGCCTGTCCCAAATAATTTCAATGCCTGAAAAAACAGCCGTAAAAAGAATACTCATAGCAATAATGCCCGGGGTTAAAAATTGGATATAATTGCCTTGGCCGGCTTTTTGAAAAATCGGGCCAAAGCCAAAGCCAAAAGCTAAAAGAAAAAGCAGCGGCTGGCCCAACGAGCCAACAATTCGCGCCTTAGATCTAAAATATCTTTTAATTTGCCTTAGCCAAAGAATGTAAATTACGCTTAAAGTCATATTTTATCGATGATACATTTTTCTGCCCATGCGTAAATGATCAACCGGGCTGGCCTCTTCCTCGCGGATAGTTGCGCCAGTGAGCGCTAAAAAGGCCTTTTCCAACGAATCAGCGCTGGTTTTTTTCATTAGTTCTGATGGAGTGCCAGTGGCCACAATCTTTCCTCGGTCAATAATAACAACTTTGCTGGCTATGTCTTGCGCTTCTCCCATATAATGAGTAGTGAAAAAGATAGTAATTTGCTCAACATTATTCAAATTCATAATATAGCTCCAAATGTGGTTTCTGGTTTGCGGGTCAAGCCCCAAAGTTGGCTCGTCTAAAAATAAAATTTTAGGATGATGCAACAAGCCCCGAGCAATTTCCAGACGCCTTCTCATCCCGCCGGAAAATGTTTTCACCAAGTGATTTTTTCTGTCCCATAATTCCACAATTTTAAGCAACTCTTCAATTCTTTTTCTTCTCACCTCCTTGGGCACTTTATAAAGAACCCCGTGAAATTCCATATTTTCATAGGCCGTTAATTCCTCGCCAACGCTTGGGTCTTGAAAAACAATGCCAAATGACTTTCTGGCGGCGGCCTGGTCTTTTTGAGGATTGATTCCATTCAAAATAATTTCACCCTCTGAAGGAGCCAGCAAAGTTGTCATCATTCTGATAGAAGTGGTTTTGCCCGCGCCATTGGGCCCTAAAAAAGCAAAAACCTCTCCCTTCTCAACCGTAAAAGAGATATTGTCAACCGCCACAAAATCGCCAAATCTTTTGGTTAAATTTTTAACTTCAATGATGTTCATAATATTTCCTCAAGCAGTTCTTGATAGTCGCCCGTGGTTAAATGCCAGCTCCCGGGCAATAATGGATTATCCAAATCCTTGATAATCAAATAAATAACAAAAGCCATTGAAGCCACGCTTAAATCAAAAACATAGGCCAGATAAATATCCTTAATGCCAATAAATAAAGACAGAAACGACAAAAGGAAAACCCCCGTAAACATCATATTTTTAATAGATTTTGGCGCGTGATGCGAGCTATATCTTAAGCGATTTTCCCGATTTTCCAAGAGCTTGGAGAAAGTAGAAAAGGTGGTTGACATAAACTGGTTATAATTCTGGGAAACTTCAAAAATTGCCTCGCGTAAATCGCTAAGCGCCTTTTCAATTTTGTCGCTCTTTTGCCGTTGTTCGCTTTGGGCCAATCCGCCCAATGACATTGCCCGCAAATAATCGCTAATCGCTAACTTAAACCTCGTCTTGATTGCCTCGGGAAAATTCGTTGACCA
>PFAV01000033.1:0-14444 GCA_002773545.1 bacterium (Candidatus Gribaldobacteria) CG10_big_fil_rev_8_21_14_0_10_41_12
GATGACGCAGCCGAAAAGATAAAATTGCAGCAGGAATAGTTTTGCAACCATCTCAATATATCATAGCAAAATATCCACGAACCTTTATTTCTGGTTCCAAGGAGCCACTTTTTAACGAGGATACTTTTTACGCCAATATTGAAGACAAAAAACCATGGGGCGGAGCAGCAGGCCGTTTATTCGGCGCGTCAGAAAAATTAAAAAGGATAAATACAAATTGTTTCACCTATGAATTGGAGAGAAAAATCTTAAATATATTGATTGATAAAATTTTTGAGAAAAACTCGGAAAAATTTCAAGAGAGAGAAGATGTTTTTGAAGTTTTTGCTAAGAGCATAATAACTGGTAATATCTTGCCAATGGGGAGGTTAATTGATAGCACATTCGGCAGGGGAACTTTGCGCCGAATTGGAGAATTAGACCAAAATATCCAAGAGCAAGAGAACTTTGTTAATTCTCTTTAGAATTGCCAAAGAAAATATTATGGAGAAAAATGAGCTAAACAATTTTATAGACAAAATGAAGGAGGCGATTTATAAGGCGGGAGAAATGGCGCTTGAATATCAAGGCAGGGTTAAAAACTTAAAAAAAGAAGTGGAAGAATTACCTAACGACAATGATTTTGTTAGACAGCAAAGTGCTATATGTTTCGGGCAAAGACGGATTTTGTATAGTTGTCGGCTTAATTGAGAATGGCGAAGCGCTAACTGCCTTGGTGTATTTTCCCGCCCGCCAAGAGTTTTATTTTATTAAAGATGGCAATGTCTATTGCGAGGCCGCTGGCCAAGCCAGAAGTTTTGTCGTGTTTGAAAATGTAATTTGAAATAGCGAAGTTGAGCTTGGCTATTTCGCCAGTTGGCAAAAAAATTGCCGATGGTATAATAAAAACAAAGGTCGGGATATCCCTAGATCGCTATTATCTTTATATAATATGCCAAATAACAAAAAAGGACTCTTGATTTTTATAATAGTAATTGTAGTAATCGCGCTGGGCGCGGCTGGTTATTATTTTTTAGTTATGAAAGCGGCCAAGCCCGTTGTTTGGGACGGCACCTACAAGATGGCCGGAGATCTAACTTGCAAGGGTAATTTTCCCGGCCTGACCACCGTGCCCATGAATTCAACATTTGTTGTGAGCAATAATAATATCATGGAGCCGACAGTCGGCAAGATTTACCCCATTGATAAAAAGGGCCAGGCCACAGAAGTTTTTCAGCAGACCGTTAACGGAGCAACCACCGAGGTCAGAGCTGATTATCAGTTTTCTAAGGAAGGAGATGTTTACAAGTTTACCGCCAACGGCTCAATAACTTTAAGCGCCACCAAAGACGGCCAAGCCCTCTCTTCAATTTGCACCGGAACTATTACTGGCGATAGACAGCCATAGATAATGAAATTGTCAACCTGGCATTAAATAATTCGCCTTCTATCTTTGGGCGAATTGTTTGGTTTTATACTAAAGTTTCGTTAGAAGAAGTTGAGTTTATTAAGAAGATGTTTGGGGCTTAGCTAAAATTCGCGAAGGCAAGTTGTGGATAATTTGCGCCTTGCTTTCTATTTTTGTTCTAATATAATAAAATTGAAGTTAAAAATGTTCCAAAATTATGGACAATGAACTATTAGACATAAAACAAGCGAGCAAATTCGTGAGCGGATATTTAAACCGTAAAGTTTCCGCTTCTAACATTTCTTATCTTATACAATATGGTTTGGTTAAAAAAGTCGGCGAAAACGGCACAACCCAAGTTGTCAAACAGGATTTATTAAACTATTTTGAAAATTCATCTCATCATAAAAGAGAGCAAGAGTGGAGAGACAAGCTCGGGGCGGATTTGAACTGGGCGCTATCTTTTGAGCAATACAGGGAAGTAGAAACAACCAAGCATGTCCATAGGTTGCACCCCTATAAAGGTAAATTTATTCCGCAACTTGTTGAATATTTTTTGGACGGGCATACTGATAATTTTAAGAAAGACATTTATTTCAAAGAAGGCGATATTGTGCTTGATCCATTTTGTGGGAGCGGCACCACCTTGGTGCAGGGGGCCGAGCTTGGCATACATATAATTGGCATTGATGTTTCTGCTTTCAATAGTTTTATTAGCAATGTGAAGCTGGGCCGATACGACTTTGATAATTTGAAAATTGAAATAAACAGAATTACTAAACTATTAACTGAATTTTTGATAAATTCTGAGACAATTAAATTTGAGAACGAATTGTCAAGAGAACTCTTTCTTTTTAATAGTAAATATTTTCCATCGTCCGACTATCGCTATAAGGTGAAACGAGGGCAAATTGATGAAGTGGCTTATAGCCAGGACAAAGAAAATAAATTTTTACCTACATATCAAAAATTGATTGACAAATATAACATCAAACTAAAACAAAAGAAAATTGAAAACTTTTTAGATAAATGGTATCTGCGAGATGTCAGGAATGAAATAGATTTTGTTTTAACCTTAGTTAAGCAAATTAAAAATCCTTATTCTAAAATGATGGCTGGTATGATTTTAAGCCGCACAATTCGTTCTTGCCGAGCCACCACTCATGCTGACTTAGCAACATTAAAAGAACCAGTTATTGCTCCTTATTATTGCTCCAAGCACGGCAAGGTTTGCAAACCGCTTTTTTCAATTTTGGACTGGTGGGCGAGATATGGGGCTGACGCCATTAGTAGGTTAATTGAATTCAATAGATTGCGAACAAATACCTATCAAACCTGCTTAACGGGCGATTCCAGAAGTATTGATATTTTAGCAGAATTAAAGAAACAAGAAGAGCCGTTGGCTGGTTTGGTAAAGAAAAAAAAGATTAACGGTATTTTTTCCAGCCCGCCTTATGTTGGCCTGATTGATTATCACGAACAACACGCCTACGCTTATGATTTGCTTGGTTTCGCAAGAAACGATGAGGCCGAAATCGGGCCGCTTTCTCATGGGCAAGGCAAGGAAGCTAGAGAATCTTATACGAAAGGTATAATAGATGTCTTGAATAATTGCAAAAAATATCTGGCTGACGACTATGATGTTTTTTTAGTAGCTAATGACAAATATAATCTTTATCCAACCATAGCCCAAGGTGCTGGTATGCAAATAGTAAATCAATTTAAGCGCCCGGTATTGAATAGAACCGAAAGAGATAAGGCGCCTTATTCGGAAATAATTTTTCACTTAAAATTAAAAATATGAAAAAACAAAAAACACTTTATGCAATCACGGCCGAAGATGTAGTTAATGTTTCAAATCAAAATAGTATTTTTTTCACCGAGAAAAACCTATCTTTTATTGGAGACAAGATTGGGGATTATTTTGGGGACAAATGGCAAGATGCAATTGAGTATGCCTTAAACGAATTAAATAAAAATAAACAATCTATATGACACTAACAATGAAATATAAAGTCCATATTGTGGACACAATAAAGGATTGTTTGAAAAACAAATTTCAGAATTATAAACCAGAGACTGATAATATGCCGTTTCATTACCGGTTGCTTGGCAAGGATAGAATGGTCCTATTTTCTTTTCTTCAATCATTGAATACAACCTTTGGAGCTTCAATCTATGAGCCAGTAGCAAAAGAACTTGCAAAAATAACTTTCAAAGAAGTTCATACTCAATACAAGCTTGGAAATATAATTACGCAGGATGCTCAAAATGAAATTCAAAAAATAATGAACAAATTATCTGTAGGCGGTGTTGTAGATAAAGAAAGCGAAACAGAAAGAATTAGAAAAGTTGCTCAATCTGGCAAACAGAACAAACTTAAGTCGGTAAAAGTGGACCTGTTTCTTGTCTCAAAAATAGATGAGGTATTTATGTTTGATTTGAAAACCGTCAAACCCAACAAAGGTGATTTCATTTCTTATAAGAGGAATATGTTGGAATGGCTGGCGGTATATTTTTTTCAGAATCTAAAAGCAAAAGTGCATACACTTATCTCTATTCCTTATAATCCTTATGAGCCAAAGCCATATATGCGATGGACGATGAAGGGTATGCTTGATTTAGAGAATGAACTAAAGGTGGCAGATGAATTTTGGGATTTCCTTGCCGGAAAAGGAACATATAAAAGCTTGCTGGACTGTTTTGAACAAGCTGGCATTGAATTGCGGCCAGAAATTGATAATTACTTTTCTAAATTTAATAAAAGATAAGTTTATGAACGACACACCAAGCAGCCGGGAGGAAGTTTATCAGGCGGTGAAAAATAATTTAGAACAAAATATCTTTTATCATTCTTTGGCTTTGGAGGCGTGTTTGGCTGGCATTTATGATTATTTGCAAATTCGCGGCGAATTAGGAGCAGGCGAGCCGCCAAAAGAAGATTGGCTTTTGGCTGGTTTATCACACGACATTGATTATAGTGGTGAGTTTAAGGCCGAGCACCCGCGAAAAACCGTGGAAGCCCTCACTAAATATGGTTTGCAGGTTTCTGACAGCGTTTTGAGCATGATTAAAGCTCACGCGCCCGAGCTTACCGGCCAACAGCCACAAAACAAAGCGCAATGGGCTATACTATGCGCTGATAGCTTAACCGGGCTGATTATCGCTTGCGCCTTGATTTTGCCCAGTAAAAAATTAGCTGATGTTAAACTGGCCTCGGTTGTCAAGCGGTTTTTGAAAGACCCCAAGTTTGCCGCTGGCACTAGAAGGCAAGAGGTGGCCCATTGCGCTGATGTCGTTGGTTTGAACATTCCCGTGGAAAAGTTTTGCGACATTTGCTTAATTTCAATGCAAAACATCGCTTCGGAAATTGGGCTTTAATGCGGTTTTTGGAGTATAATAGGAATCGGTCTAGCTTTATACAATTTTTTTTGGGAAAGGAGTGTTTTGAATGGATAGAAGAGGATTCATAAAAGCTATAACAATGGTGGGCGGTGGTTTGTTTTTTTACGGTTGCTTGCCGACTATTTCGAAAGAGCCGGATGTAACACTTACTGGTGCCGCCGGCGACGCCAAAAAAATTTCTGAACTTTGGCCAAAACTGCAGGCAATGGTCAAAAAACCCTATGAGCAACTGAAAATTGGCTTGCTTCAAGATGAGAAAATGACAGTAGTGAGGCTTTGGGTAGATGATAAAGCCCACCTTTATTTTTTTGATGAAAAAACAAGTCAAGCCGGTAGCCTGCGATTTGGCTGGAAGAAAACTTCGCCGTCTATTAAGTTTGTTGATTCTGAAGGCAATCTCTTAAAAGATGGCGATAAGGAAATGGAGTATGCTTTCTGGGGAGACAAACAAGCCGCGCCAACTTCAACTGCCATAGATACTGGGCAATGGTTTCTTTGGGCTATAGAAGCGGTGGCTATTGGGTTTGGAGTTTGGCTAGTGGCTAAGGTTGGGATTTTCTTATTGTCCGCTCTCGCCTTTATTGCCTTCAATCTGATGGTATTGGCGTTGTTAGTAGCTGGCGCGGCTATCATTTATGGCGCGGCTCAAATTTTTTTCAAAACCACCGGGATTACTTTGGACGATATTAAGGAGTGGTTCTTAGGGGAAGTGGAAGATCTCAATATTTTTATTCGTCAGGTCGCCGAAGGCTTGGGCGGATGAAAAAATTCTAAAAAAGGCCGGGCAGATTGTTGCTCGGCTTTGTTAATGAATTAAAATTGTGGTAAAATTGGTTTGTTTTCAGGACAAAGTTATGGCTGTATTTACCAGCTTATCGCCCAATACGGAAAGAGATGATTTATGGTTGGCTTGGCAGATGCTTTTTAAGCCTTGGCAATGGCAAAAGGGCCAAGGTGTTTTGGAGCTGGAAAATTATTTTAAGAATTGGCTACCTGTTAGTCGCGCTTTTGCTTTTTCCAGCGGACGGGCCTGTCTTTACGCTATTTTGCAAGCCATTGGCGTTACCAGCGGAGACGAAGTGCTTTTGCAGGCCTATACTTGCGTAGTGGTGCCCAATCCGATAATTTGGTTAGGGGCTAAGCCGGTTTTCGTTGACTGCCAGGACGATTTTACTATGTCAGTAGAGGACTTGGAGAAAAAAATCACGGCCCAAAGCAAGGCCATCATTATTCAGCACACCTTTGGTTGCCCTTCGGCCATAGAGGCGATAATGGCTTTGGCTAAGCGCCATAATTTATTAGTGATTGAAGATTGCGCTCATAGTTTGGGCGGCCAATATCAGGGCCAGGCCTTGGGCGCTTTCGGGGACATTAGTTTTTTTAGTTTTGGCCGCGATAAAATTATTTCTTCGGTTTTTGGCGGCATAGTGGCTACCAATAATTTGGCCCTAGCGGAAAAAATTAAGCAATGGCAAAATAATTTGACTTATTCCAGCTATGGTTGGATTTTACGACAGATAGCCCACCCGCTTGTTTTGTTTTTTGTTAAAAAAACTTATTATGCTTTATCTTTGGGCAAGTTTTTAGTAACTTTAATTAAACAATTAGGGTTGATTTCTCGAGCCGTGTCTTTGGCGGAGAGACAGGGGGGCAAGCCCGTGTTTATTTCGCGGAAAATGAGCAATGCCTTAGCTGTCTTGGCTTTACATCAGCTTAAAAAAGCAGCTCGTTTTAACGCGCATCGCCAAAAAATTGCCGCCTTATATGACAGGGAATTGGTCGGCTTGCCCGGTGTTCGTTTGCCGCAATTTCGGGGCGATAATGTTTATTTGCGATATACTATTTGTCTGGACAAGGCCAAGTTTTTAATTAGTCAAGCCAAAAAGCAAGGCATTGAGTTGGGCTGTTGGTATGATTGGCCGGTGGCGCCTAGGGACACTAATTTAGACAAAGTTTTTTACACCTGGGGCAGTTGTCCTACTGCGGAAAAATTGGCCAAACGCTCGGTCAACTTGCCTACCAACATTCAAACCAGCGAGAAGGACGCCATGAAAGTGGTCCAATTTATTAAACAGAATATTATCAAGCAAAACATTTAGAATTTTTTAGGTAATTTGTTGTTCTTCATACTTCTCTGCTCAAGAGCAGAGAAGTGTAATGTAAGATAATTTTATGGAGTTAATAGTTAAACAAATTGAGTTAAAAGAGGTCTGGGAGCAGTTTATGGCCGAGATAAAGCCCAACTCATTTTTACATGCTTGGAACTGGGGCGAGTTTCAAGCGGCTATGGGCAACCAGACTTGTCGTTTAGCTGTTTGGCAGGGTCAGGAATTAATGGCTTTGGCTTTTTTTTATAAAATAACTGCCAGGAGGGGAGTTTTTTGGCTTTGTCCGCATGGCCCGATTTTTAAGCCCGATATTGACAAGCAGGCAGCGATGAGGGTCTTGCTTGATTTTTTGCGAAGCGAAGTTATTAAAAACCAACGATGCGATTTTATCAGAGTTTGTCCTTTATTAGAGTTGTCTCCTGACAATGAAAATATTTTTAAGACGCTCGGTTTCAAGCCCTCGCCTTTATACACCCACCCCGAGCTATCTTGGATCTTGCGCCTTGATAAGGACAGCGAAAAATTGTTGCAAGAAGCGCGCAAAAGCACTCGCTATTCTATTAAAAAAGCCGGCCAAGACGGCGTAACTGTTGAGCAAAGTTCTGACATAGCTGACTTGGAAAAGTTTTGGCAGATTTATCAAAGCACCTCTCATCGCCAGAAATTCGCGCCTTTTTCGCAAAATTATTTAATCAAAGAATTGACAATTTTTCAAAAAGATAACCAGTGCCTGCTGTTTTTTGGCCGCTACCAAGATAAAATTATTTCCGCGGCTTTTATTGTTTTTAGCCAGCACTCGGCTTTTTATCATCACGGCGCTTCTTTGCCCGAGTTTGCCAAGATACCAGCGGCTCATTTAGTTTTGTGGCAGGCCATTGGCGAAGCTAAAAAGCGCGGTTGCGAATTTTTTAATTTTTGGGGTATTTCGCCCGACAACCAGCCAGACCACCCTTGGTTTGGCTTATCGTTTTTCAAAAAGGGCTTTGGCGGTTTTAGCGAGCAATATTTAGCCAGCCAAGACCTGATACTTTCTTGGCGCTATTGGTTTAATTTCGCAATAGAAAAATGGCGTAAAAAAAAGCGCGGCATGTAGCGGTATATGGCGGTATGCGGCCATTTATTCTCGCTGTTTAATTTAGGCCGATCGCGCGAATTAAACAGCGCGGTTTTTTGCTGGTTTAGTTGAGCGGCTCGCGGGCTAGGGTGATGCCTCGGACAGATTTGGCGCCAGATGTTTTTAGCATCCGGGCGCATTCTTGCATAGTGGCGCCAGTGGTGAAAACATCATCAACTAAGAAAATTTTTTTGCCAGCTATCTGCTCGGGATTTTTCACTAAAAAGGCGCCTTGAACATTGGCTTGCCTTTGTGTCAAAGAAAGCCCCACTTGCGAAGGGGTTTCTTTTATTTTTATTAAGCAATCAACACTTAAAGTTATTGGTAGAACACTGGCCAACTCGCTTGCTATCACTTCGGCTTGGTTATAGCCGCGGTTTCTTTTTTTACGGCTGGTTAAGGGCGCGGGCACCAGCAGAAAGTTTTCCCCACCTCGCGAGAACTCTTGATTTTTTGTTTTAATCAAGTGTGATATAATTAAAAAAGCAATTACTGGCGAAAGAGTTTTTAGATAGGGTTCGTATTTGAATTGGGCGATTATCTTTTTAACGATTTTGTCTCGGTAAGAAACGGCGAAATAAAGGCCGTCCAAAAATTTGCCGTAATGTTTCTGGCACACTCCTTTGCCATTAAGCAGGCGAGTGGGCAGAGCGCAAAATGGACAATAAACAAAATCATTGATTTCAATCAAAGAAAGGCAATCATCGCAAACCAGTTTCCCTTCTCTATCGCAGTTGAGGCAGAATCGCGGAAAGATTGTTTCTAAAATTGTTTGGCTTATCATCTTATTATAATACACGACTTGCGCGCGAGGGGCGAGGAAGTTAATTTCAAGGAGTATTTTGAGGCCTATTTGCATGGTCTCGCCTTAGGCGAGAAATAGGCCGAAAACTAAGCGAGGTCAAAGCCAATTGATTGGCTTTGACGGGCGATTTAGGAAAACCCTTCGTGGTTTTCCGTTAAAAATCGTCCCGTGTCTTCAGGCCGCTGGGCGAGTGAGCGTCTCCTTGAAATTAACTTTCCGAGCCCCAAGGTGAGCGGAAGTCCCAACACATTTTATGGCTAAAAAAGCTTTGGGCATTGATATCGGCGCCGCCAGCATTAAAATAGTTGAGTTATCGGCGGCTGGCGATAAAAAAAGTTTAGAAAACTATCTTGAGTTTGAACTGCCCAAAAGCGCCTCGCCCTTAAAAACATTTTATGGCAATTCTATGTTGCTTTCAAGCAACGATGTTTCTGATATTTTGCAGGCCTTGTTCAAAAAAGTAAAGATAGAAGAAAAAAAAGTCGCTTTTTCTATTCCTGATTTTTCCACTTTTTTTACCACCTTTGACTTGCCCCCCATGACTGAAATGGAAATTCCTCGGGCCATAGAGTTTGAAGCGCGCCACCATATTCCCTTACCTTTGTCAGAAGTAGTTTTTGATTGGCAAATTATTGAAAAAGAGCAGGTTTCGCCCGGTGTGAAAATTAAAGTGTTGCTGGTGGCTGTGCCCAACAAGGTCTTAGAAAGTTACCAGCGATTAGCCGCTTTATGCGGTTTGGAAATCAAAGGATTGGAAGCTGAAGTTTTTGGATTAATTCGTTCCTCGGTGGCCCCGGGCAAGCACTATGGCCCGGTTTGTTTGGTGGATATCGGCTGGCAATCAACCACAGTGAGCATAGCTGATAAAGGGGTTTTGCAGGTGAGCCACAGCTTTGATTTTTCCGGCGGCGGCCTGACTAAGTCCTTGAGTACGGCCTTAAAAATCAGCGAAGAACAAGCTGAAGATATTAAAATACGCCAAGGCCTGGGCTCGGGCAATCAATCAGCGGCTGATATTTTACTCAAAGAGGTTGAAACCTTGGCGGCTGAAGTGGAAAGAATTTGCGTTAATTTCGCCCAGCAAGACGGCGGCGGCCTCTTGAATGATATTATTTTAGCGGGTGGCTCGGCCACCTTGTTTGGCTTAAAAGAATATTTTGCCAGCCGCCTAAAAAAGAGCGCGCAAATCACCGACCCTTTTTCGCTTTTTTTGTATCCGCCGATTTTGCAAAAGCGCCTGCAAGAGATTGGCTCTTCTTTCGCGGTGGCCGCGGGCGTGGCCATGATGGCCTTAGAAACTTAGAATATGAAAGCTTCTGCTTTTAGCATAATTCCTAAAGTTAAAGAAACAGAACCAGCTTGGGTGGCGATTGCTTTTTGGTCGCTGATAGGTTTTTTGGTGCTATTATTGGCGCCCATTTTAATTTTTCAACGGCAAGCGGCTGTTTTGGTTCAGAAAAAAGTTGCCGCGGAAACAGAAACAGAGCAAACAATTAAAAACAACGCCGAGTTAAGCCAACGCATGGCTTTGGTGTCTCAAAGATTGAACGATTTTTCTCAATTGCTCAAAAACCATCGGCTCAATTCCGGCATTTTTGTTTTTTTGAGCGCTATTTGCCATCCGCGGGCGCAATTTACGGGTTTATCTGTTGACGAAAACGGGAGCCGCTTGACTTTGGGTCTGAAAACAGAAAATTTTAAAACCTTGGGAGAACAGTTGCTAATCTTAAAATCAAACCCGCAGGTGAGCGATGTTAATTTTTCCGGTTTATCAATTGATAGAGAAGGCAAGATTATTTGCAGTTTAAGTTTTAATCTTGACCCCAAAATCATTATTCCTTCTTTGGGTTTATGAAAAAAGCTATTTTTTTGCCAATTTTGCTTTTCCTTATTTTTATAGCTATTTTATATGGCTTAATCCCGCCCCTTTCTCGGGCGCGGCTTTTGGCTAGCGAGCTGAAAAAGCAGACAATTGCCTTGCAAGAAACCAAAGATTATTTTACCAATCTTCAGGCGGCGGCCGAACAGCTTGACCAAAACCCCGGTATTTTAGCCAATGTGGCCGAGGCCTTGCCCGTAGAATTTTTCTTGCCTTCTTTAATGGGTTTTTTCCAAACAACATCCGCGGAAAACGGCCTTTTACTGCGTGATTTTAATTACAGCGAAACAGGCGGCGCCATAATGCCAGAAAATAGCGCCCCGACTACTACTACGAATAATAGTTTCATTAAAACAACGGCTTTTAATTTAACATTGAATGGCAGTATGGCTTCGTTCCAAAACTTTTTGAAAAATTTAGAAGCATCCTCGCGGCTTTTAGATGTGGGGCAGATCAATTTTCAGGCTCCGTCATCAGAGAAAGTATCAGCCGGGAAGGGCGACAATGAAAACAGTGGCAGCGATTTTGTTATTTCAGTAAAGACCTATTCTTATTAACTATGGCCAACATTTTTCAAGATAAAATAGTTAAATACCTCACCATAGGATTGTTTTTGGCGGCTATTGGTTTGTTGGTTCAGTTCTTGTTGAGCAAGCCAACGCTCTTGCCTCAAACGCCTTTGTCAACAGGACAGCTTCCTCAATTATCCGACGCCATTTTGTCTATTAAGAATTTGAGCAACTTGAAAGTAGAAAATTTGAAGCCATTCACCGTCGTAGAAACCCCAATGCGCGTTGGCCGAGATAATCCCTTTGAGCCATATCCATTAAACGAAGAAATCTCTGCCACTACCGCTACGACCACCACCGCCGCCAGCTCCCCATCAACCACCGCCACTTCCACCAACGCAACTTCCACTCCTTAACGCGCAGTTCACAACTGTAAATTCTAATTATGGATATTTATCAATTTCTTATTAAAAAAAAGTTTTTTACCAAAGAGGAAGCAATTATTTGGCAAAAAGAGGTTACTGAAAAAGGCAAAACATTAGAAGAGCTAATGATGGCCAAGGATGCCGCCAAAGAGGCCGAGTTTTTCCGTTGGAAGGCCGAGGCCTTGGGCGTGCCTTTGCGCAAGAGCTTGCCCGAGGATATTCCCCACGAAGTTCTTTCTATTATTCCGCGCGAGTCAGCCGATTTTTATAAAATTACGCCCTTAAGCGTTGAGCGAAATAATAATATTTTGGCAGTGGGCATGGTTTATCCGGAAAACCAGCAAACCCAGGAGGCCTTAAAATTTTTGGCGCGCCAGCAAAAGTTGTCGCCGCAAATTTATTTAATTACTCTTTCGGATTTCAAAAAAATCTTTGGCAAATATCAAACCGCCGAAAAAGAGGTCAAGCAGGCCCTGGCAACCCTGAAAGAAGAAGACGATCTTTTCGCCAGCGAAGAATCTTTAACGGCTGGCAAGGGCGGCTTTAACCGCTTAGTTGAAGAGGCGCCCACTATTAAAATTGTTTCAGTAATTTTGCGTCAGGCCGTGGAGGGCGACGCCTCGGATATCCACATTGAGCCAAGCAGAGATCAATTGCGGGTAAGATACCGCTTGGATGGCGTTCTTTATTCTTCTTTGATTTTGCCCAAGAGCGTGCACGCGGCCGTGGTGGGCAGGATAAAAATTTTGAGCCGTTTGAAAATTGACGAGACCCGTTTGCCTCAAGACGGACGATTTTCAATTAAAATTGAACAAAAGTTAGTTGATTTTCGTGTTTCTACCTTGCCCACATCTTTGGGCGAAAAAGTTGTTTTAAGGGTTTTAGACGCCAGCGAGGGCATAAAAAAATTGTCTGACTTGGGTTTGGCCGGGCATAATTTAATTTTGATGGAAAAAGCCATTAAGCTGCCATACAAAATGATTTTAGTAACCGGGCCTACTGGCTCGGGTAAAACCACTACCTTGTATTCTATGTTGAAGCTGGTCAATAACGAAGAAGTGAACATTGTTACCTTAGAAGATCCTATTGAGTATTTTATGGCCGGCGTTAATCAATCGCAGGTTAATTCTGATATCGGCTATACTTTTGTTAATGGCTTGCGGCAAATTTTGCGCCAGGACCCGGATATTATTATGGTGGGCGAAATCAGAGACGAAGAAACAGCCAATTTGGCTGTGCAGGCCGCCCTAACCGGCCATTTGGTTTTTTCTACCCTGCACACTAATTCGGCGGTGGGCGCTATCGCGCGTTTGATTGATATGAACATTAAGCCATTTCTTATACCGGCTTCTTTGAATACGGTTTTGGCCCAACGCCTGATAAGACTTCTTTGCCCTTTTTGCAAAAAAAAGACGATTCTGAACGGCGAATTGAGAAAATATGTTTCCGAGAAAATAGAACTTTTGCCATCAGCTGAAAAAACCCGGGCCAGCCAGGCCATTGAAGAAATGGCGGTTTTTCAGGCAGTTGGTTGCGCCAAATGCAATAATTCCGGTTATAGCGGGCGCGTGGGCATATTTGAGTCATTAGAAATAAACGATGATTTGGCCGAGTTGATATTAAATAAAAGCGGCGAGCGGGAAATTTTCGCGGTTGCCCGCAAGCAGGGCATGTTCACCATGGAAGAAGACGGCGTTATCAAGGCCTTGGAGGGCATTACTTCTTTAGAAGAAGTAATGCGCACCACTGCTGAAAATTAAAATTATGGCTAACAAAAAAATTCTTTTAATTGAGGATGACCCCTTTTTAGTAGACATTTATAGCAAAAAATTGCGACAAGCCGGTTTTGAAGTGGTTTGCGCGGACGCGGGTAAAAAGGCCTTGGAATTATTTGCTAAAGATGTTTTTGATTTGGTGCTTTTAGATCTTGTTATGCCAAACATTGATGGTTGGAAAATTTTGTCGGAAATCAAAAAACCGTCAGTCCAGAGCGAAACAAAAGTGATTATTTTTAGCAATTTAGGACAAAAAATTGAAGTAGAAAGAGGCCTGCAAATGGGAGCTGACAAGTATCTTATTAAAGCCAATTACACTCCTTCGGAGGTCGTTGAGGAAGTGAGAAAACTAATAACTAATAACCAATAACCTATGGATTTTCATAAAGAAATAAGACGATTATTGGGGATCGCTATTCAGAATGGCGCTTCGGATTTGCATTTGTCGGCTGGCTATCCGCCGATTTTGCGTATAACCAAGCGTTTGATTGAGGCGGAGGGTGAAAAAGAATTGACTGCTATGGAGTCAGAAGGTTTGGCTATGGAGTTAATGACCGAAATCCAACGGGATAAATTTTTGAGAGAAAAAGAAGCCGATTTTGCTTACGAATTAGAAGAGGGAGTGCGTTTTCGGGTAAATGTTTTTTGGCAGAGGGGTTATTGCAGCGCGGCCCTGCGGATAATTTCTTCTGAAATTAAGACCATTGATGATTTGAATTTGCCTCCGATTCTGCACCAATTCGCTTCAGTTAAGCAGGGCTTTGTTTTGATTACTGGTCCTACTTCGCAAGGCAAATCAACTACTTTAGCGGCCATTATTGACGAAATTAATCATCAAAGAAGCGAGCATATCATCACCATTGAAGATCCAGTGGAATATCTTTTTAAGAAAGACAAGTGTTTAATCAACCAGCGCGAGGTCTACCGAGATACCCTAAGCTTTGCCCGAGCGCTTAAATCATCGCTAAGAGAAGACCCTAATGTGATTATGGTGGGCGAGATGCGCGACTTGGAAACTATCTCCACCTCCATCACCG
>PFAV01000033.1:14484-16343 GCA_002773545.1 bacterium (Candidatus Gribaldobacteria) CG10_big_fil_rev_8_21_14_0_10_41_12
AGCAAAATCAAATTAGGGCTCAATTGGCCGCTGTTTTGCTGGGAGTGGTTTCGCAACGGTTGGTGCCGCGGATTGATCAAGGATTTGTGCCGGCTTGCGAAATTATGTTCAATAACGCGGCCGTGGCTAATTTGATTCGCGAGAATAAAGTGCATGAGATTTCTTCTATTATTGAAACATCCGGGCAATTTGGTATGAATTCTTTGAACAAACACTTGGCTGATTTAGCGGCCAGCAATATTATTTCACCAGACGCCGCCTTGAAGTATTCTCTTAGCCCCGAAGAATTAAAAGCTCGCTTGCAAAGGTTTAATCATCAGAGCCAATGAAATTTTTTTATAAAGCCCGCAATCAAGCAGGCCAAGAACAAAAGGGAGAAATTGAGGCCTCTTCCAAGAAGGCCGCTTTAGATATTTTAGAAAAGCACGGCCTTTATGTGATTTCTTTGCAAGCCAGCGGCGGGTTCCGTTTGAAGTTAGCTTTTAATTTAACTACGGGCATTTCCAGCAAGGATTTGGTCATGTTCACTCGCCAGTTCAGCATCATGCTTAAATCGGCCATTCCGCCATTAGAGGCCCTGCGGGCGCTGATTTCACAAATTACTAATCAGGCCTTTAAGCAAAAGTTGATTAAAATGGCTGAGGCCTTAGAAACAGGCAATTCTTTAAGCCGAGCGCTTTCTTTGGAAAGCAAGATTTTCAATCCTTTTTATGTCAATATGGTCAAATCGGGCGAGGCCACCGGCAAGATGGCCGACGCTTTGGATTATTTGGCTGAACACTTAGAGCGAGATTATAATCTTAAAGGCAAAATTCGCGGGGCCATGATTTATCCGGCTTTTGTCATCTCGGCTTTTATGGGCGCTTTCTTTTTGGCAACTTTTTTCATTATTCCCCGCCTGACGCAAATTTTAACATCTTTTCAGGGCAAATTACCCCTGTCTACCAAATTGATCATGGGCATGGCTGCCTTTGTCAGAGGGGGCGGCTGGGTGTTGGTGTTGGTTTTTTTTCTTCTTTTATTTGTCGCGCCCTTTGTTTTGAAACATTTTCCCGCCACTAAAAAAGTTTACGATAAGTATATTCTGAAAATGCCCATTATGGGCAGTTTTAAGAAAAAAGTTTATCTAACGCAATTTTCGGAAAATCTTTCGGTCTTGGTGGCCGCTGGCTTGCCCATTACCCAGGCCTTAAAAATTACCAAAGACATCATTGGCAATACTACATATCAATTTATTTTAGAAAGAGCCGAAGACCGAGTCTCGCGAGGTGAAAAAATCAGTTCTGTTTTGGGCGGGTTTCCCGAGCAGTTTCCGGCTTTTGTAACGCAAATGGTTTCCACCGGAGAGGAAACTGGCCGCATTGAAGACACTTTAATAAATGTCGTAAAATTTTACCAAGAAGATCTTTCCCGCACCGCTGAAAATCTTACGGCTATTTTAGAACCAATACTGATTCTTTGCTTGGGGGCCGGCATTGGCGTTTTGGCGGTTGGCTTGTTTCTTCCACTTTTCAAGATAGGCATGGGCGGTGTATGATAGGTTAAAGTATAAAAGGTCAAAATTTAACCTTGTAAATTCAATTTAGAAGCGCAACTTTGAGTGCTAAACTCAAGGTTGTATGTCTAAACAATATCAACAATTAAATCAGGAGGAAAGAGACCAAATTTACCTCCTTTTAAGGCAGGGCAATTCCCAAAAAGAGATTGCAGTCGCCTTGAAAAGAGACAAATCAACCATTAGCCGAGAGTTGAATCAAAACAAGCATAAAAAGTTCAATGAGATGGTTGCAAAACTATTCCTGCTGCAATTTTATCTTTTCGGCTGCGTCATCGTCAGACTTCGCAAAATGCTTTTCGCC
>PFAV01000009.1:0-501 GCA_002773545.1 bacterium (Candidatus Gribaldobacteria) CG10_big_fil_rev_8_21_14_0_10_41_12
AGGAATAGTTTTGCAACCATCTCAACTATTAAACAGGCGCAAATAATGGTTGATGATTGGATAAAAACTATTGGGGTTAGTTATTTTTCCGAGCTGTCGCAATTGGCCCAGCTTACCGAGGAGGTAGGGGAGGTGGCGCGGGTTATTTCGCGAACTTATGGCGAGCAAAGTTTTAAGAAATCCGATGAGGATAAAAAATTGGCTGACGAGCTGGCCGATGTTTTGTTTACTATAATTTGCTTGGCTAATAATACGGGCGTTGATTTAACTGATGCCTTGAATAAAAATTTGGCTAAGAAAACTAAACGCGACAAAAAGCGGCACGCCGACAATGTTAAGTTAAAGAAGGGCAAAACCATTTGACATTAAAAGTTTTGTTTGTTAAATTAAACTTGCTGTGAAAAGTGTTTTATTTTTTTATAAATGAGCGCCCAAGAGCGCGAGCCACCAGGCGAAGCGCGATTGGTGGCGCGAATTTACCCCGTGAAGTAGCCCGCCAAG
>PFAV01000009.1:525-5245 GCA_002773545.1 bacterium (Candidatus Gribaldobacteria) CG10_big_fil_rev_8_21_14_0_10_41_12
GGCTCATTCATTAACGATTTCTAATATGCCAACAATTCATCAATTAACTAAGAACCCGCGCAAGAAAGTTGCTAATAAAAGCAAAATGAGGGCTTTGACCTATGGCTTTAATGTGCTTAAAAATAGTTATTCATATTACTCGTCTCCTTTTAAGCGCGGAATTTGCACTAAGGTGTTTACCACTACGCCCAAAAAGCCCAACTCGGCTTTGCGAAAAGTGGCCAGAGTAAAATTATCCAGCGGTAAAGAAGTAACTGCTTATATCCCCGGCGAAGGCCATACCTTGCAAGAGCATTCTATCGTCATGATTAGAGGGGGCAGGGTGAAAGATTTGCCCGGGGTGAGGTATCATATTGTGCGAGGGCACTTAGACGCCACTGGCGTTGAAGGCCGAAAAAATTCTCGTTCAAAATATGGAGCCAAGCATACAAAGTAATTAATAAACTATGGCTAATAAATTTAAAACAAGAGAAATAGCTCCCGACCCGATGTATGATAATTTGACAGTGGCTAAGTTCGTTAATATGTTGATGGAGCAAGGCAAGAAAAATATCGCTCGCAAAATTGTTTATGGCTCTTTTGATATTATTAAAGAAAAAACCAAAGAAGAGCCCATGGCTGTTTTTGAACGAGCCATTGCCGAGGCCACTCCCTCGGTGGAAGTGCGGCCTAAAAGAGTTGGTGGCGCCACTTATCAGGTGCCCATGGAAGTGCCCGCCAAAAGGGGATTAAGCTTGGCCATGAGATGGATTATCGCGGCGGCTTACGCTAAAAAAGGCAAGCCCATGCGCCAGAAATTAGCCGAAGAAATGATTTTGACCTCCAAGGGCGAAGGTGAAGTTATTAAAAAGAAGATTAATGTGCATAAAATGGCCGAAGCCAATAAAGCGTTCGCTCATCTCAATAGATAAACAACAGACAAGTATATGAAAATTACTATTTGCGGCAGTATCGCTTTTTTTGATGAGATGATGGCGGTTAAGAATGATTTGGAGAAGATGGGGCATGAGGTTAAACTGCCTCCTACGGAAATTCCCAACGAGCAAGGAGAGATGATTCCTATCAAAGAATACTATCGCTTAAGAAAAGAAACCATTTCCGAAGCCGGCTGGATTTGGGACAGAAAAGAGTGGGCTATGAGAACGCATTTTGACAAAGTTGCTTGGGCTGATGTTGTCTTGATAGCCAATTACACTAAAAATGAGATTGAAAACTATATCGGCGGCAATACTTTTTTAGAAATGGGCGTGGCCTTTTATTTGAAAAAACCGATTTATCTTTTGAACCCTATTCCTGAAACATCAATTAAAGAAGAGGTGCTGGGTATGAAAGTTGTGGTTATTAACAACGATTTTTCAAAAATTAAAGTATGAAATCTGTAGTTATTTGCGGCAGTAAAAAATTTAAAAAAGAAATCGGCCAGTTTGTTGATAAACTGAAAGAGCTGGGCGTATTTGTTTATGAACCAAATTTTTTGTGGTTGGAAAAATGGAGCGAGGAAGAATGGAGCAAGCTATCTGATGATATTAGAAAGTTTGTGGTGATGGGTTTGGCCTATGACCATTTTCATAAAATAAAATCAGCGGACGCGGTTTTTATTTTTAACAAGGATGGTTATATTGGCAATTCAGTTAACATGGAAATTGGCTATGCCGTGGCTCTGGGCAAGCCAATCTACGCCTTGCATAATGATGAGGAACTAGGCAGGTCTGGATTTTACAGAAAAATTATTAATACTCCCGAGGCCTTAGCCGAAAGCTTGGGGTATGCGGTGATCAGGCCGGGCAAAAAGAAAATTGTTATTTGCGGCTCAATGAGGTTCAGCCAAGTAATGGTTTACGCTAAAGAAGATTTAGAAAGAATGGGCTTTGAGGTTGTTTTGCCCAAAAATACTGAATTATATTTGGAAGGGAGCGATTTCTTAAAACAGCGCGAGGCCAGCGCTTGGGAGCCAATGGAGGGAGCTAAAAGAAAAATAGACAACAATCTAATAAAAGATTATTACGATAAAATAGCCGGGGCGGACGCTATTTTGGTAATAAATAACGAAAAGAATGACATTAAAAATTATATCGGCGGCAATACTTTTTTAGAAATGGGCTTCGCGCATATTTTGGGCAAAAAGATTTATTGCTTAAATCCCTTGCCCGAGGAGCAGAGTCATATTTATCAGGAATTGATTGCCCTTCAACCGATTATTATTAACAACGATTTATCAAATATAAAATGAAAAAGATTATATTTTCAACCCATGCCTTGTTAAGAATGGCCGAGCGGGGGATTGTGGAAAGAGAAATAATCAGCGCAATTGCAAACCCTGACAAGGTAGAGCAATCAATAACAAATTCAAATAGATTTTTAATCAAAAAACTTTACTTCAGTAAAAGATTCCAAAAAGAACACTTGCTTTTGATAGTAACCGAAAGCAATCAAATCGTTATAAAGGTCATTACAGTCATTGACACTTCAAAAATTAGCAGACATTTTTAAAAATATGGCTCCACAAATAAAATACGACGAAAATTCAAATATTGTTTCTATAAGAGTAAGCGCTGGGAAAAGCGTGGATTCTGATGTGAAAAATAATGTGGTGGTTGATTATGATAAGAATGGACAAATTGTTAATGTTGATATAATGAAAGTTGGCATTGACGAATTCAAGAAAATTTTGAAAACCATTTCGCTGAAAGGAGCGGTCAATTTTTAATATGAAAATCACTATTTGCGGCAGTGTCAAATTTAGAAAGGAAATGGTTGAGGCGAGAGATAAATTGAGATGGTTGCAAAACTATTTCGTAGCGAAATTTTAGATTTTCGAGCGAGGCGAGGAAGACGAGCAAAATGTTTTGAGGCCGTAGCCCAGCTACGGCGAAAAGCATTTTGCGAAGTCTGACGATGACGTAGCCGAAAAGATAAAATTGTAGCAGGAATAGTTTTGCAACCATCTCATTAAATGAGATGGGTTATGAAGGAATTATTTGCCAAGTGATGGAGGACTTGGCCTTGGGCAGAAATCCCGAATTGTTGAAGAAAATTGAAGAAAACCATGCTCAAGCCAAGAAAGATGGCGGCTTTATAAAATGGTATTACAACAGTATAGTAGATAGCGACGCAATTTTGGTTTTGAATTATGATAAAGGCGATATAAAAAACTACATTGGCGGCAACACCTTGATGGAAATGGCGTTTGCTCATGTTCATGATAAAAAGATTTTTCTTTTGAACCCCGCGCCGGAAATTAGCTACCGCGATGAAATTATAGCCATGGATCCAATTATATTAAATGGCGATTTATCAAAAATAAGTTTTTAGTTATGCCCCGTAATTATCCAATTGAAAAAGTGCGCGACATCGGCATTATTGCTCATATTGACGCTGGCAAGACAACGGTTTCCGAACGTGTTTTGTTTTATACGGGCATTTCGCATAAAATTGGCGAAGTGCACGAGGGCGACACAGTCATGGATTGGATGGAGCAAGAAAGAGAGCGAGGCATTACGATTACTTCAGCGGCCACTACTTGCACTTGGACGCCCACTGAATTACCCAGAGAAAAAGCCAACGAGTATTGGCTTAACTTGATTGACACTCCCGGCCATATTGATTTTACTGTGGAAGTGCAACGCTCGTTGAGAGTGTTAGATGGGGCGGTGGTAGTGTTTGACGGCGTGGCCGGCGTAGAGCCCCAGTCCGAGACCGTTTGGCGCCAAGCGGATTTGTATAAAGTGCCGCGAATTTGTTTTATTAATAAAATTGACCGCATGGGCGCTAGCTTTGAAAAAAGTTTTGAGAGCATTTTACAAAAGCTCACCAAAAACGCCGTGGCTGTTCAGTTGCCGATTGGCGAGGAGGCCGAGATGGAAGGAGTGATTGATTTAATCACCCAAGAGGCCATTTATTTTAGAGGAGAAAAAGGAGAGCAGGTAGAGAAAAAAGCCATTCCGGAAAATTTTAAGGAAAAAGCAGGCGAATGGCGCCAGAATATGTTGGAAAAAGTAGCGGTCGAAGATCACGAAATGCTGGAAAAGTTTTTAACCGGCGAAGAAATTACCGTACAAGAAATTCGCGCTGTTTTGCGAAAATCGGTCTTGGATTATAAATTGGTGCCGGTTTTATGCGGCACTGCTTTGAAAAATAAGGGCGTTCAATTAATGCTTGACGCTGTTTGCTATTACTTGCCCAGCCCGATTGACTTGCCGCCCACCAAGGGCTTAGACCTCAAAACCAATGAAGAGATTTTCCGCAAAGCCGAGGACACCGAGCCCTTTTCCGCTTTGGTTTTCAAAATAGCCACCGACCCTTATGTAGGTAGCTTGGGATATTTTAGAGTTTATTCGGGCACATTGAAAAAGGGCTCTTATGTTTTGAATTCCACCACTGGCGACAAAGAAAGGATTGGCCGGATTTTAAGAATGCACGCCAACGATAGAAAAGAAATTGACGAAGTATTCACCGGCGACATCGCTACCACGGTTGGTTTGAAAGCGTCTTTTACTGGCCATACTTTGTGCGATCCAGCCGAGCCGATTTTATTGGAAAAATTTGTCTTCCCTGAACCGGTTATTTCTATTCGCATTGAACCAAAAACCAAGGCTGACCAAGAAAAGCTTATTTTAGCGATGAAAAAGTTGGCCGAGGAAGACCCAACCTTCCGCATTAAAGAAGATCAAGAGACCGGCGAAACCATTATGTCGGGCATGGGCGAGTTGCATTTGGATAT
>PFAV01000003.1:0-3935 GCA_002773545.1 bacterium (Candidatus Gribaldobacteria) CG10_big_fil_rev_8_21_14_0_10_41_12
CAATCTTCGCTGAAGCTCAAGCCGAAGGCAAATATATTCGCCAATCGGGCGGGCGAGGTCAGTATGGTCATGTTTACTTAAAGGTGAAGCCCAAGGAAAGAGGCGAGGGCTATGCTTTTGTCAACGCTATTAAGGGCGGGGTTATTCCGCAAGAGTATATCCCAGCCATTGATAAAGGCGTCAAAGAGGCCTTTGATAAAGGCGTGGTGGCTGGTTATCCTATGATTGACATTGAAGTTACCTTGTATGATGGCTCTTTCCACGAGGTTGATTCTTCGGAGATTGCTTTTAAGATTGCTGGCAGTCTGGCTTTTCAAGAAGCGGCCAAAAGAGGCAATGCCGCTTTGTTGGAGCCGATTATGAAATTGGAAATTGTGGTGCCCGAAGAATTTTTTGGCGATACCATCGGCGACTTGAACAGAAGGCGGGGCACTATTGACGAGACCTTGGATCGCCTTAATCTAAAAGTGATACAAGGCAAAGTGCCTTTGGCGGAGATGTTCGGCTATGCCACCTCTCTGCGTTCGCTTACTCAAGGTCGCGGCACATTCACTATGGAATTTGACCATTATGAACGCGTGCCCAATAATATAGCCAAAGATATTATTGAAGGCAAGAGAAAGTAAATAAATATTTAACCAGCATCTTGTGTCATTCCGAGTGAAACGAGGAATCTCATATGTGAGACCCTTCACTCCGCTCAGGGTGACACCTGCAGTGTAATTTTTATGAATATAGCAGATATTAAAAAATTAGTTAGCGAAGAAGGTAAAATCGTTGTAGTTTCGGAAAGCGGGGAAGTTGTTTTAGTAGCCATGAATTTTGACGAGTACAAAAAAATGAAAAGCCGCAAATGCCAAGAAGAAATTTCTTTTGACCCCGAGACAATAATCGGCCCTATCATGGAAGAATTTAACGAACCAGCATCCCAGCCCCCATTCACCGAGCCAGCAATAGCGCAAGAAAAAGAGCTCACGGTGGAAGATTTACCTTTTTAAGAGGTGAAATTGGTTTTTACTTGTTGACTTTTATTTATTTATCAATATAATTAATTAATAACCAATAACCAAGATACAAGTGTCCAAACAATAACCAATTTTCAAATAATCAATAACCAAACTGGTTTGGTTATTTGGTCATTGGTTATTGAAATTTGTTTGGATACTTGGTTATTGTATCTTGTTTATTCATAATAAAAATGGCTGAAAAAGCTAAATTTGAACGAACTAAACCGCACCTTAACATTGGCACTATTGGCCATGTTGACCACGGCAAAACCACTTTGACCGCGGCCATGTTAAAATACTCTTTCTTAAAGGGCTATAAATCGTCTAACAAATCAGTAGACGAGATTGACTCGGCTCCAGAAGAAAAAGCTAGAGGGGTAACCATTAACATCTCGCATAATGAATTTGAGTCCGAAAAGAGGCACTATGCTTTGATTGATTGCCCGGGACACGCCGATTATATTAAAAATATGATTACTGGAGCGGCGCAAATGGACGGCGGTATTTTGGTGGTTTCGGCGGCCGAAGGCCCCATGCCCCAAACCCGAGAGCATGTTTTGTTGGCCAGACAGGTTGGCTTGCCCAGCTTGCTGATTTTTTTGAATAAATGCGACCAGGTTGACGACCCGGAAATGATTGATTTGGTAGAATCTGAATTAAGAGAATTATTGACTAAAAATGAATATCCCGGCGACACCACTCCGATTATTCGCGGCTCGGCTTTGAAAGCTGGCGCGTGCAATTCAATTGATGATGTAGATATGAAGCCAATCGGCGAGCTCATCGCTAAAATAGATGAGTATATTCCCGAGCCGACCAGGGTTTTAGACAAGCCATTTTTAATGGCTATTGAAGATGTATTTTCTATTGAAGGCCGTGGCACAGTGGTGACTGGCCGGGTAGAAAGAGGTATTTTGAAAGCCGGCGATGAAGTAGAAATAATCGGCTTAAGACCCACTCAAAAAGCCGTGGCCGTGAGTATGGAAATGTTCAATAAAACTTTGGACGAAGCCCGAGCGGGCGATAATGTAGGTGTTTTATTGAGGGGCTTGAAGAAAGAAGATGTGGAAAGAGGCCAAGTGCTGGCTAAGCCCGGCAGTGTTACGCCGTATACTGAATTTGATGTGGAGGTATACGCCTTAACCAAAGATGAAGGCGGCCGACACACTCCATTTTTTGCCGGCTACAAACCCCAGTTTTATATTCGCACTTGCGATGTGACGGGCGATGTGATTTTACCGGAAGGCGTGGAAATGGTTATGCCCGGCGACACGGCTAAATTAAAAGTGAAATTGATTGCTCCGATGGCTTTGGAAGAAAAGCAAAGGTTTGCTATTAGAGAGGGCGGGCGAACTGTGGGGGCGGGCGTGGTGCTCAAAATTGAAAAATAAAAGTGTCCCGCTGCTCTTTGAGAAAAAAATATGGCCGAAGCGCTTATCAAAGAAAGTTCTAAAAAAGACAAACCAGCCGAGGCAAGACCGCGGTTGCGTATTAAGTTGCGCTCTTATGATAGCAAAGTGGTTGACGCCTCTTGCCGGCAAATCGTGGAAATCGCTATGCGATCAGACGCTGAAATGATTGGGCCGGTGCCTTTACCCACCGAAATTCACAAATACACCGTGAACCGTTCTTCGTTTGTGCATAAAGACGCTCGAGAGCAATTTGAGATGCGTATTCATAAGCGCTTGATAGAAGTATCCGGGCCAACCCAGCGATTTATTGAAGCTATGAGGGACTTAACCTTGCCGACCGGCGTAGAGATAGAAGTAAAAACGAGTTAAGTTAAATTAAAATTTAAGAATGTTCAAAGCACTACTTATAGTAAAGCTTTGAAGTGGTAACACGAAACACTAACCCTTTTTGATAGTTATCCGGAAAACCGGGGGAGTTAGTTTACCCGGTTTTTTTTGATGGTTGCCGCCAGAGGAGCGAGCACAGCGAGCTCAAATGGCGCCACAACCATCAATCCCGCACTAATTTTACTGATGTTTTTAGTAATATAGATGATGTCAAGCGAAGCGGCTTCGCTCGTTGGTGTCAGAAATACAGAGAACATCGTTGAAATTAGTGCGGGGTGGTGGGTATATAAGGATTGCGCAACGCTCCTTTCGTCAATTGCCAGAATGTTTATTAGATAGATTTTCTGAAATAAATATCAGGACACCTATTTATTCCATTTATTCCATATGCCATACATTTTAGGCAAGAAAATTGAGATGACCCAAGTTTTTGAAAACGGAAAAGTAGTTCCGGTAACTTTGGTTGCGGTAGAGCCGTGTGTAATTACGCAAATTAAAACCAAGGAAAAAGACGGCTATGAGGCGGTTCAACTGGGTTTGGAAAAGAAAAAAGTTATTCGCGTTAAAAAATCAGAAAAAGGCAAAGAATATAAATATTTAAGAGAATTTCGGGTAGCCTTCGCCCCAGCGGCTTCGGCGCCCAAAGTAGGCGAGCAAATTGATCTTTCAGCTTTTCAGGCGGGCGATAAAGTGAGGGTTTCAGGCATAAGCAAAGGCAAGGGTTTTCAGGGAGCGGTCAAAAGATGGGGCTTTCATGGCCGCAATGCCACTCACGGCGTTAAGCACGAACATCGCACCTTGGGCTCGGTGGGTTCCACTGACGCGGCTCGCGTTTTCCCCGGCAAGAAAATGCCTGGTAGAATGGGAGGGGATAGAACTTCGGTTAAAAATTTGATGATTATGAAAATTGATATTGAAAACAACATTTTGGCTATTAAGGGAGCGATTCCGGGAAGGAGAGGAACATTGTTAGAAATTTCTAATGCCAAATGACTAATGTCTAATAAAATGCCCAATATCTAATGGCAAATGTCAAAAATTAGTCATTGAGATGGTTGCAAAACTATTTCGTAGCGAAATTTTAGATTTTCGAGCGAGGCGAGGAAGACGAGCAAAATGTTTTGAGGCC
>PFAV01000003.1:3949-9968 GCA_002773545.1 bacterium (Candidatus Gribaldobacteria) CG10_big_fil_rev_8_21_14_0_10_41_12
AAAAGATAAAATTGCAGCAGGAATAGTTTTGCAACCATCTCATTGGACATTTAGTATTTGACATTTGATTAGTTATTAGACATTAGGATTTAGACATTTAATTTCATGAAAGTTGATACATACAACCAACAAGGCGAGAAAACAGGCCAGGCAGAATTGCCCGAGGAGATTTTTGGTGTAAAAATTAATGCGGACTTAATGCATCAAGTAGTTGTTTCCCAAGCGGCCAATAGAAGGCAGGGCAACGCCCATAGCAAAGACAGGAGCGAGGTAAGCGGTGGCGGCAAAAAACCTTGGCGGCAAAAAGGCACAGGCCGAGCCAGAGCTGGCTCAAGCCGTTCGCCTATTTGGAAAGGCGGCGGGGTAACCTTTGGCCCCACCAACGAAAGGGTCTACAAAAAAGTAATCCTCCAGAAAATGAGGCAAAAAGCTATTTTGATGGCGTTATCGGGCAAAGTTCAAAGCCAGTTTTTGATTTTACTGGACGAATTAAAAATTCCGGCTGTTAAAACAAAAGAGATCAATAAAATATTGCAAAATTTGCCCTGCAAAAAACAAACTGTTTTAATTGCCTCTCCCAGCTACAACACCGAGCTGATTAGGGCGGCTCGCAATATACCCCAAGCAGGCGTGGCAGTGATTAAAGATTTTAACGCTTTGGATTTATTATCTGCTAAATATTTATTGATAACACAGGAGGGGATTGAAGTTTTGCAGAAAACATTCCTTAAAGTGTAAATATATGTTATTAGACCGTTTCAAAAAAAACGCCCGCAGATTGACCAGCACCAATAAGTTCGCGGGCCGTCATAAGGAAAAAAGCCAGCCCAGCGCTAAGGAGCAGAATATAGAAAAGATTAGAGAAAAGAAAAATAAAGAAGTTGCCCGAACCGCGGTTGTTGAAAGCAAGCCAACTGATAATGGGAAGCGTAAAACCAAATCAGCCTCGTTTGTTTTGCGCTCGCCGCAAATCACTGAAAAAGCGGTTAACCTGCAAAATGATAATCAATATGTTTTTAAGGTAACGCCAACAGCCAATAAATCAGAAGTTAAAAAGGCGGTGGAGGGCGTTTATAATGTTGATGTTTTGAAAGTAAGAATGATTAATAGCCCCGCCAAGAAAAAGCGCTTAGGCCGCTCTTTGGGCTGGCAGGCTGGTTATAAAAAGGCGATAGTGAGCGTTAGAAAAGGACAAGTTATTGAGATATTACCAAGATAATTTATATGCCAGCCATAAAAGAAAAAATTATTACCAAGAGCGAGCCCGAAAAGGGTCTTGTTAGGATATTAAAAAGTCAGGCCGGCCGCAACAATACCGGCCGTATTACCATGCGCCATCAAGGGGGCGGGGTAAAAAAGTTTTACCGTTTAGTAGATTTTGGCCAGCCAGATTTGGGTGAATCAGGCGGGCTGGTTATAGCTATTGAATACGACCCCAACCGCACTTGTTTTATTGCTTTGATTGAAGACGCTACTGGCAAGAAAAGATATATTTTATGCCCCGAGGGGTTGAAAGTTGGCGCTAAAGTTGCATATAATGAAACAGCTATTTTTGAAACAGGCAATCGCTTGAAATTAAAGAATGTTCAGGTAGGTTCCTCGGTTTATAATATAGAGTTGGTGCCGGGGAATGGAGGCGTGTTGTGCCGCTCGGCTGGTTCATCGGCGCAAGTGATGGCTCGAGATGAAAAATATGTTAATCTAAAAATGCCCTCGGGAGAGGTGCGCAAGGTGCTGGGCGAGTGTTTTGTTTCGGCGGGTTCTTTATCTAATGCTGAACATCGTTTTCATAATATAGGCAGCGCTGGAGCGGCTCGGCGCAAAGGTGTTCGACCCAGCACTAGAGGTTCAGCTATGAATGCTTGCGATCATCCTCATGGCGGGGGCAAAAATAAACAGCCCATTGGCCGTCATCCGCGAACCGCTTGGGGTAAACCGGCCCTGGGCGTTAAAACCAGAAAGCATAAATGGACAGACCAATTGATCTTGCAAAGAAGAATTAAAAAACCGAGAAAGAAATAAAACTATGAGCAGAAGTTCAAAAAAAGGCCCCTATGTAGACGAAAAGCTTTTGAAAAAGGTTTCTCGTTTGAATAAGGGCGAAAAAATAATTATTAAGACCTGGGCTAGGCGAGCTTCTATCACGCCGGAGATGGTTGGTTTTTCGTTTGGGGTTCATAATGGCAAAGAGCATATTCCGGTGTTCGTTATTGAGGAAATGGTTGGACATAAGCTGGGTGAGTTTTCCGCGTCAACCAAATTTATCAGGCATGGCGGCAAGTTGCAGAAAGAGCAAGAAGCCAAAGTTCAAGAAAGAGAAAAGGCCGCTGCTACTGCTATTACTGCCGCCAAGCCAACAGCTAAGCCAGCGTCCAAGCCAGGTAAATAAACTTTTATATGTTAATCAAGGCCTCCTTAAATTATTTGCACATCGCGCCCCGCAAAATGCGTTTATTAGTTGATGCGGTGCGAGGCAAAAGAGCTGTTTGGGCTAGGGATTTTTTGAATTTTCGCATTAAGAAAGGCGCCTTGCCTTTGAAAAAGCTCTTGGATTCGGCTTTGGCCAATAGCAAAAATAATTTTAATCTTAAAGAAGAAGAGATGTTTATTAAAGAAATCAAGGTTGATGAGGGCCCAAAAATGAAACGTTGGCGAGCTAGGTCCAAGGGTCGAGCTATGCCCATTCAAAAGAAAACTTCTCATGTTACTATCCTTTTGGAAGATAAAAAATAATATATGTCGCATAAGGTTCACCCTAAAATCTTAAAAATAAGAGAAATCAAGGACTGGTTGTCCCGAGGTTTTTATGAAAAAAATTTCCGGCAAAATTTACAAGAGGATTACTTGTTAAGGACTTTTCTTGGTAAAAAACTTAGCCAGGCCTCGGTGGAAAGCTTAGAGATAGAAAGGGGTCGCTCTACCTTAAAGATTATTATTAAAACAGCCCGTCCGGCTTTAGTGATTGGCCGAGGAGGGCAAGAAGTAGAAAAATTAAAGCAAGGTCTTGATAAAATTTTATACGATATTAGACCAGCCAGCCATTCGCAAGAGAGATTGGCTATCAAGATTGAAATTTTGGAGGTAAGAAATCCTTGGGATTCAGCTCCTTTGGTAGGACAATGGATGGCTGGGCAAATTGAAAAAAGGGTGCCGTTTAGAAGGGTGATGAAGATGGCTTTGGGCAAGCTCAAAGAGCAAAAAGGTGTTCAGGGAGCAAGATTAGAAGTGTCTGGCCGCTTGAATGGCGCTGAAATTTCCCGCACTGAATGGCTGTTAGAAGGCAAGATGCCCCGACAAAATTTGCGAGCGATTATTGATTATTCCTTGCAGGAAGCCAGATGCGCCTATGGCACTATTGGCATAAAGGTGTGGATTTATAGAGGAGAGAAATTTTAAGTCACTTAATGACTTAATCACTTAATCACTTAATGACTTAATGACTTAATGACTTAATCACTTAATGACTTAATCACTTAATGACTTAATCACTTATTCATGTTGCAGCCCAAGAAAATGAAACATAGAAAATGGCACAAGGGCCGCTCCAAAGGGGTGGCCAGAAGAGGCGTTGAGTTGTCTTTTGGCAGTTTTGGCTTAAAAGCGCTGGAAACGAAATGGATTACAGCTAACCAACTTGAGGCCTGCAAAAAAGCCATGGCTCGTTTGTTAAAAAAGAAAGGCAAACTGTGGCTGAAAATTTTTCCCTACAAACCCATTACGGCCAAAGGTAGCGAGGTGCCCATGGGCGGAGGCAAGGGTAGCGTGTCGCATTATGTTTTTCCTATTACCCCGGGCAGAATTATTTTTGAATTAGACGGCGTTGATGAAGAAATGGCCAGAGCGGTTTTCAAGAAAGCGGCTGATAAATTGCCCATCAAAACAAGATTCATCAAAAAAGAAGATTAATTATGAAACGACAAGATAAAATTAAAGATTTCAAACGATTAGACAAAGCTGGTCTGACTGACTTAATATTGGTTAAAAAAGAAAGAATGCGCCAATTAAGGTTTGATTTGGCCACGGGCAAAGTTAAAAATGTTAGAGAGATTCGCGAGAACCGCCGCGACGTTGCTTTGTTAAACACTTTGTTGAAAAAAATATAAAATATGAAGAAGAAATTAAAAGGCGCAATTATTTCCGACAAAATGAAAAATACCGCGGTGGTTAAAGTTGACCGCTTGGTGGCTCATCCTAAATATCACAAGAGATTTAAGGTGTCTAAGAAATATAAAGCGCACACCGAGGGAGATAATTTTAAGGTGGGAGATGTGGTCATAATTGAGGCTTGCCGCCCGATGAGCAAGGATAAAAAGTTTAGAATAGTGGAAAAAATTGTTTCTAATTAACCGGTATGATTCAGACAAAAACAAAATTAAATGTGGCTGACAATACTGGCGCCAAAATGGTGCAGTGTATTGGTGTTCCGGGCGGCACCAGAAAGCGCTACGCTCATTTAGGCCAAATTATCAGGGTGGTGGTTAAAGTGGCCGCTCCTAGAAGAGAAGTTAAAAAGCATCAGGTTTTGAAGGCAGTGATAGTGCGTCAGCACAAGCCGTTCCGCCGAGCTGATGGTTCATTTTTGATTTTTGACGATAACGCTTGCTGTCTATTAAACGACAACAACCTCCCCAAGGGCAATCGTATTTTGGGGCCGGTGCCCAGAGAATTGAAAGAAATGGGTTTTGAGACCATCATCACTATGGCTAAGGATGTGATTTAAGCAAAAAATATGCGTATTAAAAAAGGCGATCAGGTTTTAATAATAAAAGGCAAGGATAAGAAAAAGAAAGGCAAGGTGGCCAGAACTTTTTCCGAAAGCAATAAAGTTTTATTGGAGGGCTTGAATTTGAAAAAAACGCATAAACGGGGAAGAAAAGAAGGCGAGAAAGGCCAGGTAGTGGAAATAGCCACGCCCTTGGCAGTGGCCTCGGTGATGTTTATTTGTCCGAAGTGCGGCCAGCCAGCTAGATTAGGTTATTTAATCAAAGAACAGAGCAAAAGCCGAGTTTGTAAAAAGTGCGGAGCAGAGGTTTAATCTTGAAAAGATATGACATTACAAGAGCGATACAATAAAATAGCGGTTCCTGAAATGATGAAACTGTTTGGTTATAAAAGCCGAATGGCTGTGCCTCGCCTTGATAAAGTGGTGGTTAATAGCGGCTTTGGTAAAGCAGTGGCGACCAAGGGATCGGGCGAAAGAGAAACAATTGAAAAGTATATTAGCG
Source organism: bacterium (Candidatus Gribaldobacteria) CG10_big_fil_rev_8_21_14_0_10_41_12 (assembly GCA_002773545.1). Lineage (GTDB taxonomy): Bacteria > Patescibacteriota > Minisyncoccia > Minisyncoccales > CG1-02-41-26 > CG1-02-41-26. The sequence goes on from PFAV01000003.1 coordinate 9,175, forward strand.
ATAACTTAGCTGTTATTACTGGGCAAAAGCCAGCCCTAAGGCAGGCCAAAAAATCAATTGCTAATTTTAAGTTGAGAGAGGGTATTAATGTTGGGGCAGTGGCTACCTTGAGAGGCCAAAGGATGAACGACTTTTTAGAAAAATTGATTGATTTGGTTTTGCCCAGAAAGAGAGATTTCCGCGGCTTATCCACAGCTTCTATTTCCAGAACCGGCGAATTGTCGCTTGGCTTTAGAGAGCACATTCTTTTTCCAGAAGTGAAAATTGAAAAAGAGAAAGGCATTTTTGGCTTGCAGGTGGTGATTGCCACTACCGCTCATACCAAAGATGAGGCCTTGGAGCTTTTTAGGTTATTAGGGTTTCCGTTTGAAAGGTAAATTCCGCCCCGCGAGAACGAGCCGTAGGCGAAGTTTAAGCGGTTGGCGGAATTTACCCCGTGAAGTAGCCCGCCAAGGGCGGGCGTCTGCTTCACGGGGTGTAAGAACTTGTAATGAGTTTTCAATTGATAGCTATCAATTGAAAACTCATAACAATTTCTAACATGGCAAAAAAATCATTAATTATAAAATCGCAAAGAGAGCCGAAGTTTCAAAGTCGAGTTATTCGGCGATGTTTCAAATGCGGCCGCAATAGGTCGTATATTAGAAAGTTTGGCTTATGTCGTATTTGTTTCAGAGAAATGGCTAACCGAGGAGAAATCCCTGGCATAACTAAATCATCGTGGTAAATTCCGCCCCGCGAGAACGAGCCGTAGGCGAAGTTTAAGCGGTTGGCGGAATTTACCCCGTGAAGTA
>PFAV01000003.1:10016-23543 GCA_002773545.1 bacterium (Candidatus Gribaldobacteria) CG10_big_fil_rev_8_21_14_0_10_41_12
TAAAAACGCGCAGGCTGTTTTGCATCCGGTGGCTGATGTGCCTTGCTCAAACTTAAAATTGAGAATCGCCGAGATTTTGAAAAGAGAGGGGTTTATCGCTGATTTTAAGAAGCGAGGCAAAAAGGATATGAAGATATTGAGGATAGACCTGAAATACAACCAAGACAAGACGCCGGCTATTTCTAATTTTAAGAAAGTTTCTAAGCCCGGCCAGCGGATTTACAAAAAGTCGCAAGAGATTAGACGGGTTAAAAACGGCTATGGCTTGGCTATTGTTTCCACTAACAAGGGCTTACTTACTGATAAAGAGGCCAGAAGGCAAAAGGTTGGCGGAGAAGTAATGTTAGAAATTTGGTAAAAATATGAGCAGAATAGGCAAACAACCAATAATAATTCCCACGGGAGTTGAGGTAAAAATTGAGGGCCAAATAATTACTGTCAAAGGCCCGAAAGGAGAAATTAAGCAATCAGTGATAGCGGGTATTTTGGTTGCCAAGAAAGAAAATGAGCTAATTGTTGCGCCCGTAAAAGAGAGCAAGCAATGGAGCAAGTTTTGGGGTTTGACCAGAGCTTTATTGCATAATAATATTGTGGGTGTGAATGAGGGCTTTGTTAAGAAATTAGAAATGGTGGGTGTTGGCTATAAAGCCGCTATGTCTGATTCCAGAACATTGAAAATTGAAGCTGGCTTTTCTCATTCGGTGATGATGATTGTGCCTGATGGTTTAACAGCTACCGCGGAAAAAAACAATATAACTATCAGCGGTTTTGATAAGCAAAAAGTTGGCCAGTTTGCCGCTAAAATTCGCGCCATTAGACCACCCGAGCCCTATAAAGGCAAGGGCATCAGGTATCAAGGAGAAAAAGTGCGTAGAAAGGAGGGTAAAAAGGCGGCAGCGGTAAAGTAATTTTCAATTTTCAAATCGACACTTCAGTGTCGCCCTGAGCGGAGCGAAGGGTCTCACTCCGAGATTCTTCGCCTGCTGGCTCAGAATGACAACTAAAATTCATTGAAAATTGATAATTAAAAATTGTAAATTCAGATATGTTAAAAAAACAAGAGCAAAGAATTAAGAGACATAAAAGAATTAGAGCAAAAGTGAAGGGGGCAAGTTCTGTTCCACGGCTTTGTGTTTTTCGCAGTAACCAGCACATCTATGCCCAACTAATTAACGACCAAAAGGGAATCATTCTGGAGTCTTCTGGCGATTTTGCTTTGAAGATTGATGGCAAGGTGAAGAAAGCGTTTGAAGTTGGGCAAGCTATTGCTCAAAAGGCCTTATCTAAAAAAATTGACAAGGTGGTTTTTGACCGAGGCGGTTATAAATATCATGGCCGCGTCAAGGCGGTGGCTGACGGAGCCAGGGCGGCTGGGTTGAAGTTTTAATTTTTTATTATGTATAACAATAATAATAACAACAATAATAATACAGCTGCCAGAGGAAACCAAGGAGGCAGGCCATCAAGATATAGTCGGCCCGAAAGATCCGGGCCCAAATCAGAATATGATTCCAAGGTTTTAGATTTAGCTCGGGTTACCAAAGTAACTGGCGGGGGCAAACGGATGCGCTTTAGAGCGGTGGTAGCGGTTGGTAACAAAAAAGGTAAAATTGGCATAGGCGTAGCCAAGGGTAAAGATGTGCAACAAGCTGTGGAAAAAGCCACTCGGTTGGCTCAACGACATATTATTATTATTCCAGTGGTGCAAGACACTATTCCTCATGAGACCTGGGCAAAATTTGGACCAGCCCAGGTTTTATTAAAACCGCAAGGCAAGGGCTTGGGCTTGGTGGCTGGGGGCGTGGTGCGAGTGATTTGCAGCTTAAGCGGCATTAAGGATATTTCGTCTAAATTACTTTCCCGTTCGCGCAATAAATTGAATATTGCCCAAGCAACTATTGAGGCGTTAAAAAAGTTAAAAGTTAAAAGTTAAACTTTTTGGAATGACTAATAACAAATGTCTAATGTCTAATAAAATGCCCAATGTCAAATGACTAAAATTAGTCATTAGTCATTAGGATTTAGATATTTTTATATGCAGCTTCATAATTTACAACCGAATACAAAGAATAAGAAAAGAAAACGCATTGGTCGTGGCGGCAAAAAAGGCACTTATTCTGGGCATGGCATTAAGGGTCAAAGCTCAAGAGCCGGCAGAAAAATGCAACCCTCTATCAGAGAGCTGATTAAACGCTATCCTAAATTAAGAGGGTATCGCTATATTCGCTTTGGAACAGGGGTGGCTGAAGTTAACATAGGTATGCTGGACAAAAACTTTCAGAATAACGATCTGGTCGCGCCTAAAATTTTAATTGAAAAAGGGCTGGTTAATCTTTTTAAGGGCAAAGCGCCTATTGTTAAAATTTTAGGCCAAGGAGAGATAACGAAAAAGCTAAACATCAGCGGATGCGAGATTTCTAAGATAGCTAAAGAAAAAATAGAGAAAGCCCGCGGAACAATCAAATAATTTTCAATTTACGAATTTTCAACGGACTGAACCCGTTTGAAAATTGAAAATTGAAAATTGTAAATTTTTGCAATGTCTTGGTTCCAAAAACTTATAGCAGTATTTAAAAATAAACAACTAAGGAATAAGATCCTGTTTGTTTTGGGTATTATGGTGGTTTTTCGTTTGGCGGCGGCTATTCCTATTCCGGGCATTGACTTGGAAAACCTGAAGCGGTTTTTCAGCCAGAACCAATTTTTCGGCTTAATGAATGTTTTTGTGGGCGGCACTTTAGATAATTTGTCAATTGTCATGCTTGGCTTGGGGCCATATATTACTGGCGTGATTATTATTCAGCTTTTAACTATGGTTTTTCCGCAGTTGGAAAAAATGTTTAAGGAAGAAGGCGCGGCTGGCCGCCAAAAAGTGAACCAATACGGCCGTTTGCTCACTGTGCCCTTAGCCGCTTTGCAGGCCTATAGTATGATTGTGTTGTTTCAAAGGCAGGGCGCCTTGGGGCATTTTACCAGCTGGCAGATGGTTATTACTTTAATTACGGTGGCTGGGGGAGCGGTGTTTTTAATGTGGCTGGGCGAGCTGATTAGCGAGAAAGGCATTGGTAATGGTGTTTCGCTCTTGATTTTTGCTGGTATTGTTTCTAGCGTGCCCGCTGATATTCGCCAGGTTATTTTATCCTGGGACCCAGCCAATTTGCCGTCTTATCTTTTATTTCTTGTTGCTTCTCTGGTTATTATCTTTGGGGTGGTTTTAATTACCGAGGCTCGGCGCAACATTTTGGTTTCTTACGCTAAACGGATTAGGGGTAATCGCATCTATGGGGGATCGTCTACTTATTTGCCCATTAACTTAAATCCGGCTGGCGTTATTCCGATTATTTTCGCGATGAGCATCTTGCTTTTCCCGGGGATGATTGCCAGTTTTTTGGCGGCCGGGGGCAATAACTGGCTAACTGGCGCGGCTAAAGCTACGGCGGATTTTTTGCAAAATGTTTGGGTGCATGGCTCTTTGTATTTTATTTTGGTTTTCTTGTTCACCTTTTTTTACACCGCGGTTACCTTTGACCCTAAATCAATCGCCAGCAATTTGCAAAAAATGGGCGGCTTTGTGCCGGGCATTCGGCCGGGCGAGAAAACCGCGCAATTCTTGCACAAAATTTTATACCGCATTTTGTTTTTGGGCGCTGGATCTTTGGGCTTAATAGCTGTAATGCCTTCTATTGTGCAAGGCATCACTAATGTGCAAACATTTCGATTTTTAGTGGGCGGCACTTCTTTGTTGATTTTAGTGAGCGTGGTCTTGGAAACTTGGCGGCAAATTAAAGCGCAAATTGAAATGCGCGAATACGAAAATTATTAAATATTTATACAGTATGGCGCAAGAAAAATTAGTGGTTATTTTAATAGGCCCGCCGGGAGCGGGCAAGGGCACGCAATTGGAACTATTGCAGAATAAGCTTGGCTTGGAAGTAATAGGCAGTGGCGAGCTATTAAGAGAGCGTAAAAAGAAAAAGGATTTTACCGGCCGCAAAATTGGCCAGTGTATTGACGCTGGCAACCGAGTGCCCACGCCGGTTATTTTTAAGCTTTGGGTTGACCGCATGGAAAAGTTAAAAAAATTAGGCAATTTGAAGGGCTTTATTATTGACGGCAGCCCCCGAACCATTTTTGAAGCCGAGATGATTGATTTGTCTTTGGGCTGGTATGAATGGTCTAACAACACTAAAGTGGTTTATATCAAAATTTCTAAGGAAGAGAGCATTAGCCGTTTGACTAATCGGCGAATTTGCAAGAATTGCGGCCATAATATTCCCTATATTGGCAATTATAAAGAATTAACCCAGTGCGACAAATGCGGGGGAGAGCTTTACAGGCGGCCCGATGATACCAAGAAAGGCATTAGGGCTCGCTGGAAGTGGTTTAGAACCGATGTCATGCCGGCTCTTAATTATTATCGCCGAGCTAATAAATTATTAGAGGTTAATGGCGAACAATCCATTGAAAATGTTTCCAGAGATATTTTTAAAGTAATTAAACAAAAATGATTTCCATTAAGACCGACAAAGAAATCGCTATAATGAAACAGGGCGGAGCCATCTTGGCTCGGGTGATGAAGCAATTACTAAAGATGGCTAAGCCCGGAGCGAGCGGCGAGCAATTAAACAGGGCGGCCTTGGCTTTGTTTTTTGATTATGGCGTGGAGCCGGCTTTTTTGGGCCACCAGAATTTTCCGGCCGCTTTGTGCGTTTCCAAGAATAAGGTGGTGGTGCATGGCTTGCCCGACAGCCAGCCATTAAAATCAGGCGATATTTTGTCGTTGGATTTGGGCTTAAAATACCAGGGCTATTATTTGGATATGGCTTTTAGCGTAATTGTGGGTAAAAAATCAGAGGCTCATCCTTTGGCAATAAAATTTTTGCAAGCTGGCGAAGAATCATTAAAGCAAGCCATTAAAATGGCCAAACCGGGCAACACTTTGGGCGATTTGGGTCAAGCAACGCAAGAAGTGATTGAGCGAGCTGGATTTAGCGTGGTGCGTAATTTATGCGGCCATGGCATTGGGCAAGAATTGCATGAAGACCCACAGATTTTGAATTATGGCTTATCAGGCGAAGGCGAAGTTTTGAAAGAGGGGATGGTGATTTGTTTGGAGCCAATGTTGACCATGGGTGGCTGGAAAATAAAAAAATCGGCTGACGGCTTTGGTTATGAAACAGCGGACGGCTCTTTGGCCTGCCATTTTGAACACACCATAGCTGTCGCCAAAAAAGGGCCACAGGTATTGACTAAGTTCTAAAATAGTGGTATTATAAATCAGCGTTAAAATTAATAACCCTGTATTTTATTCCGTCGTAGACGGGAAAGGAGTATAAAATGTTTAGGGTTTTTTTATTTTTATTTTTTGTTTTTTATTTGTTGTCAGGGTTAGCAATATCCTCAGTCCTCTTCAACCATTGGGCTAGGTTGAAAGGATTCAAAAAAGATTTTGCAGCCCGATTGGTTGGAATATTTTTCTGGCCCTGGGTTTTGAGGGTGGTCCAGAGGCCTCAAATTTCTGGAAAGGAATTTTTAAAGGATAAGGCTTCTACGATAGTTAGCGACGATCGCGACAAGAAAGGAAAATTTCTTCGCGATTGGACTGCTAATTATAGTGGAGCCAATCCAAAAATCGACAAAGAAGCGGTGTATCAGTTGAGGATATATCCGCCGGGGCGTCGATAAGGAATGGAAGGGTGGTTTATCTATTTATGGATAGCTACCCTTTTGTAATACAACAAGGATTTGTTATAATACAAGAATCATAAAACTATGTCTCAAAAAATAAACAATGAGCTTCGTTTGGACCCGGTCTCGGGCGACTGGGTGGTAGTGGCTAGCGGCCGAGCCAAGCGACCCGAGGTCAGACCTCGGGGCGGCGGCGCTTGCCCATTTTGCGTTTATTTCACTAATAAAGAAGCGGCCTTGGGCCAGATTGTAGTTATCCCCAACAAATTTCCCGCTTTTTCGCTAGTTAGACGAGGTCTGCCCTCGTCTGGACTTTTTCAAAAAATGCCGGCTAATGGGTTCCATGAAGTGGTTATCACCAAAAGCCATACTAAATCCATAGCTGATTTTTCGCTTGATGAAACTATTGAACTGTTAAGCGTTTATCAAAGCCGCTATCTGGCTTTAGCTAAAGAAAAAGCAGTCAATTATATTTTTATTTTTCACAATCACGGCGCCTCGGCCGGCGCTTCCATAGCGCACCCTCATTCGCAAATTATTGCCACTTCCTTGGTGGACGGCGGGTTTTTGCAGCCGCTTAAGGCCGCGGAAAAGTTTTACCAGCAAAATAAAGAATGTCTTTATTGTTCAATCAATCAAGCCGAGCTAAAAGGCCAAGAAAGAATTGTCGCTGAAAATAGCAATTTTGTAGCCTTGTGTCCCTTTGCTTCTAAAATGTCTTTTGAAATAATGATTGCTCCTAAAAAACATTCACCCCGCTTTGAAAGAATCACTGAAGAGGAAAAGGACAACCTGGCTGATATTTTACGCCTAACTTTGGCCAAAATTAAAAAAGGCTTGAACAACCCGGATTATAACTTTTACATTAGAACGGCTCCCTGCGATAATAAAGAGCATAACTCATTTCATTGGCATTTAACCATTCTGCCCAAAACGCAAACCTGGGCTGGTTTTGAGCTAGGGGCTGGTATGGAAATTATCACCACCCCGCCCGAACAAGCCGCCCAGTATTTAAGAAAAGTTAAGGTATGAAAAAAATAATTGTGGCCAATTGGAAGTGTAACCCTCAAACATTAAGAGAAGCGCAGAAGATGTTTTTGGAGTTGAAGCAGGGGATTGGCAGGGGCGAAAAAGCCGAAGCAGTGGTTTGCCCGCCGTTTGTTTATTTAGCTCGCGCCGCGGAAATTTTTAAGGGTAGTAAAATAAAATTAGGCGGCCAGAATTGCGCCCTGACTGAAGGTGGCCCGTATACGGGTGAAATTTCGGCGGTTATGCTGAAAAATTTGGGGGCTAAATATGTTATTTTGGGTCATTCGGAAAGGCGGGCCATAGGCGAGGATAATGTTTTGATTAACCAGAAAATAAAAAATGTTTTGAAAGGCGGACTCACGCCCATTGTTTGCTTGGGCGAAACAGCTCAACAAAAACAAAACAACGAGACATTTTTAATTTTAGAACAACAAGTTAGAGAAGTTTTACAAAAAATTACATCTACGCAGGTTGGCAAAATTATTTTGGCCTATGAGCCAATTTGGGCTATTGGCGGGGGACAGAGCTGTCCGGCTGACTTCGCTTTAACTGTTGCTCTTTTTATCAGAAAAATTATTTCTCAAATAGCCAATCCAACGATTGCCCGACGGGTTAGTTTGCTTTATGGGGGCAGTGTGGATTCTGCTAACGCGGAGGATTATCTTAAAACGGAAATTTTTAGCGGGCTTTTAGTAGGGGGCGCTTCTTTGAAAATTAAAGAATTCTTAAAAATTGCATCATTGACCTAATTTAGTGTATAATTATAAAATTATTGAAATTATTTTTTCATGAAAAAAGTTATTGATATTATCTCTGATGAAAATGACACTCAAGGGCCGGTTTGGTTGAGAAAAAACCAAGGCGAAAAAAAACACCGCGAACGCAAGCCAGCGGCAAAAATAGCTCAAAAGCCGAAAAAAAAGCTCCCCAAGAAGATGTCTTTCGCCCTGCCTCAAATCATTTTGTTGGCTGGGGCGGTGATAGTGGCTGGTTTAACTTTTTTAGCGGTTTGGTTCACCTTAAACCCAAAACTGAACTTATCGTTGCTTCAAAAACAAACACCCATAGAGGTTAGCGCCGAACTTGAATTAAATGTTTCACAGGCCGCCACCACTGCCAAGATCATTCCAGCCCAGTTTTTGCCCGCCATTGTTGAAAAAACTTCAACTTTTCAAGCAACCGGCGTGGCTTTTGAAGATACTAAGGCCGAGGGTGTTATTAAAGTTTATAACAACAGCAACCCGCCGGTAGATCTAACCTTGGTGGCGAGCACAAGGTTTTTGTCTTCGGGCGGGAGTAAGATTTTTCGGGCTGTGGAGAAAGTTATTTTACCTGCTCCAACTATGAGCAATGGTAAGGTTGTGGGCTCTACAGCTAATGTGAAAGTGGTGGCCCAAGATGTGGGCGAGGAATATAATATCGGGCCTTCTAAATTTGTTGTGCCTGGTTTGGCTGGCGGGAAGCTTTATTTTACAATCAGAGGAGAATCAACCAGCGCCATGGCTGGCGGGGCGAGAAAAGAGGTAGGCCGGGTAAGTATAGCGGACAGGGACAAAGCCCAAGAGGGCCTTTACAAACTTTTGCGTAATTTGCTTTTGGCTGAAATGAAAGAAAAAACACCAGCCGGTTTCACTGTGGATGAGAGAGCTATTTTGGAAGATGATTTTGTTTTTTCTTGCTCTGGATTGGCTACTACCAGTCAGGAAAAAGCCGATGATTTATCGTTTAGCTGTACTGGCAAATTGATTGGCCGAGCGCTTGTTTTCAAGATGGCCGACATCAAGGCCGCGGCCATAAATTTATTAAATGAGAAAAAAGAGGCCTGGCAGGACTTGCGCTCCGACAGTTTGCAGATTTCTTTTGTGCCCAAAGGCGTGATTACTCAATCGGGGCGCTTGAATTTGTCTTTGTTGGCCGGGGTCAAAGCGTTCCAAAAAACCGAACTAGACGAATTACAAAAGCAGGTTGCTGGCAAAAATCAAGCTGAAATTGAGCAGATTTTAAGCAGTCAATTTCCCCAGATAGAAAAGCCGCAATTTAAGTTTTGGCCTTTTTGGGCCAAGCGAGCTCCCTCGACCCTTAATGATATAAAAATTTACTTGACTTTTTAGGTTTATTCTGTTAGTTTTAGACATTGCAACCATCTCATTCCACATGGCTAAAAGCAACATTCAGGAAAAAGGACAAGTTATGGAAACGCTTCCCAGCTTGTTTTTTAGAGTGCGATTAGAAAGCGGAGGAGAAGTGTTGGCGCATTTGGCTGGCAAAATGAAATTGAATCATATTAAAATTTTGCCGGGCGATAAAGTGATTATAGAAATGACGCCCTATGACAGCCGAAGAGGCAGAATTGTTTATAGACTTAAATAACAAATAGCAAAAAACGAATAACAAATAACGAAGGGCAATTCTGTTATTAGTTATTAGTTTTATGTTATTAGTACTGTTTTGAAGATTAGACCGTCAGTCAAAAAAAGATGTTTGAAATGCAAAGTGGTCCGTCGCAAGGGCCGCGTTTATATTATTTGCGAAAATCCTAAACACAAACAGCGACAAGGATCATGAAAATTAGCGGAGGGCAGACCTCCTGAAAACTTGCATGCAGTCTGGGGAGGTCTGCCCTCCGCTAATTTTTTAATTATCAATTATCAAACTATGCCGCGAATTGCTGGAGTTATTATTCCTGAAAACAAACAAATAAGAATTGCTTTAACCTACATTTATGGAGTGGGCCGGCCTTTGGCTGAAAAAATTTTGCAAGAAAGCGGGGTTGAGGCCGCCAGACGAGCCAAGGACTTAACTGATCAAGAAATAGCCGCTATTAAAGGAGTGATAGAAGGAAAACATAAAATTGAGGGCGATTTAAGGCGCGAAATAATGGGCAGTATTAAGCGATTAAAAGAAATAAGATGTTGGCGAGGAACGCGCCACAGCCGAGGCCTGCCCGCCCGAGGCCAGAAAACTAAAAAAAATTCCAGAACAGTTAGGGGCAATGTTAAGAAAACTGTCGGGTCGGGCAGGAAAACTGCCCCCGCGCCCAAATAATTTATTATGGGAAAAAAAAGAGTAGTTCAAAAAACTCAAGAAGAGTTGATTCAAGAACGAGATAAAATAGAGCAAAAATTGAAGAAAGAAGTGGCCTTAAAAACAGCAACCACCAGATTTTATCGGGCTAGAATTTATATTACTTCAACCTACAACAACACGATTATCAGCTTAACCAACGAAAATGGCGATGTTTTAATTAACCGTTCCGCGGGCGCGGTCGGTTTTAAGGGCACCAAAAAAGGCACTTCGTTTGCCGGCTCCAAGGTGGCTGAAGCGGTGGTAGGGATTTGCGAGAAAATGGGTTTGCGGAAAGTGGATGTTTCCATCAAAGGCATTGGGGGCGGGCGCGCTTCTGCCTTAAAAACTTTAGTCAATCGCGGCTTGGAAGTGCAATCTGTAAGGGATATTACGCCAATTCCTCATAATGGTTGTCGGCCTAAAAAACCACGCCGAGTATAGTTAATTATTTTATGAAAAATTTTTGTAAAACTTGCCGCCGTTTGCAGCAAAAAATATTTTTGAAAGGGGAGAAATGTTTATCCCCGAAATGCCCTATGGTGCGTCGTCCCTATCCTCCCGGGGCCAAGAAAAAACGCGGCCCGGGCAAGGTTTCAGAATATGGCAAAGAATTGGCCGAGAAACAGAAGCTGAAAAAATATTATGGTCTGAACGAAATCCAATTTCGCCGCTATGTTAAAAATGTTTTGCAAGGGCGAGGCGGCGATACAGACGCGGCCTTAGTGTTAATTTCCGCTTTGGAAAGCCGTTTAGATAATGTGATTTTTCGTTTGGGCTTGGCTCGTTCCAGGCGCGAAGCCAGGATTATGGCGGGGCGCGGACATTTTTTAATAAATAATAAATTAGTCAACATCCCGTCCTTTGTGGTCAAAAAACAAGATAAAATAACCATCAAAGACAACAAGAAAGCCAAGGGAAATTTCAAGGATTTGCCGCACTCGTTGAAAAATTATCAAGCGCCATCTTGGTTAAAATTAAACAAAGACGAGCTGTCGGGCGAAGTGATTGGCGCGCCGGTCTTGGCTAATATAGAAGCAACCGTTGATATTTCCGCTATTTTTGAATTTTATTCGCGTTAGTGAGCGCCCAAGAGCGCGAGCCACCAGGCGAAGCGCGATTGGTTGCGCGAATTAACCCCGTGAAGTAGCCCGCCAAGGGCGGGCGCCTACTTCACGGGATATAAGAATTTTTAATCTCGCGAATATTCATAATAAAATTATAGGTATTCGCTCGCTAAAAACTTCTAATATGATCCCTTTACCTCTTAAACCTGTGCTTGTTAAAAAAGAAGGCCACAAAGCTGTTTTTGAAATAGCCGGGCTTTACCCTGGTTATGGCTTAACTGTAGGTAATTCTTTGAGAAGAGTGTTGTTGTCTTCGCTAAAAGGAGCAGCTATAACTCAAGTGAAAATTGAAGGTGTTTCTCATGAATTTTCAGTTATGCCGGGCGTTTTTGAGGACATAGTGATGTTGATTTTGAACTTGAAAAAGCTCACTTTCAAAACGCACTCTGACGAGCCCCAAACTATTTCGTTGTCGGTTAAGGGCGAGAAAGAAGTAAAGGGCAAAGATTTCAAGCTTACCTCTGAATTAGAATTAGCCAACCCGGAAGAGCGCATTGCCACCCTAACTAAGCCATCAGCCGAATTAAAAATTGAGGCCTTGGTTGAAGCGGGCATTGGCTATGAGTTGGCCAAGGGACGGGAAATAAAAAAAATGGAAATTGGCGCTATGCCTATTGACGCTGTTTTTACGCCTATGCAGAAAGTAAGCTATAAGGTGGAAAGTATGCGGGTGGGCAAGCGCACTGATTTTGATTTGCTGCGGCTTGAAATTGAAACCGATGGCACTATTTCGCCCGAAGACGCTCTTAAAAAAGCCGCTGACATTTTGCTTGAACATTTTTCAGTGGTAGCTAAAATTGGCGAAGAAGCTAAAAGCAATGTGGAAGATATTTTGGCTAAAAAAGTTACCAAAGTAAAGGAAGAGGATGCAGGTAAAATCAAAATTGAAGATGCTAAACTTTCCGAAAGAATTAAAAATGTTCTTTTGTCTAATAATATAAAAACCTTGGGGGGCTTGGCGCGAAAATCAGAAAGCGACCTTTCGGGCATGGAGGGGTTGGGCGATAAAGCAGTGGCTGAAATAAAGAAAGCGCTTAAGAAAGTTGGTTTAGAACTAAAGTCTTAGTAATTTTTTTCCTTGGTTTATGCAACATCAAAAACAAAACAGAAAATTTTCCCGCACCCGCGATCAACGAGCGGCTTTATTGGCTGGCTTGGCTCATAATTTTTTCTTAAGGGGTAAAATGAAAACTACTCAAGCTAAAGCCAAAGAAACAAGACGGCTGGTTGAGCGATTGATCACTAAGGCCAAAAAGGGTGATTTAGCGTCTCGCCGAATTTTATTGCGCTATCTGCCGCCCGCTTTAGTTAAAAAAGTTGTGGAAGAAATCGCTCCACTTTATCAAACCAGGCCAGGGGGCTATACCAGAATTATTCATTTGGGCGGCCGCAAAAGCGACGGAGCTTTAATGGCCATCTTAGAATTAGTTAAAAGTTAAACCTGCCCGCAATGCTTCGCATAGCGATGCGGGCGGGACTGCAAAGTTAAAAGTTATATGACAGAAAAAAAACAACATATTATTGACGCTGAAGGAAAATCATTGGGCCGTTTGGCCTGCGAGATTGCTGAAATTCTACGAGGCAAGCATAGGCCAGATTTTGCGCCCAATAAAACTGGGGGTGATTCCGTATTATTAAAAAACGCCGATAAAGTAAAAATCACTGGCAATAAGCTGGAAACCAAAATTTATCATCATTACACCGGCTATATTGGCGAGCTTAAGTCGGTTCCTATGGGCAAAATGATTGAGAAAAAAGGCATTGAAGAGGTTATTAAAAAAACTGTTTGGGGAATGTTGCCCATAAATAAGTTAAGAGCTCAAATGATTAAAGAACTAAAGATAGAAAAGTCAAAATAATATGCCTATTAAAAAAATTACAACCGAAGCTGATAAACCAGCCAAAAAGCTAATTAAAAAAGACAAGCCAGTAATTTCAGCTGTTAAAAAAATAGTTGTTAAGCCAGTTAAAATCGGCAAGATTGAGAAAAAACCTGTAGAGGATGTGTTTATTCCAGAGCCGGTTATTCAAGCAGCTTCAGAAATAGAAATTATAGACGGCGAAGATTTTATTATGCCAGCAATTATGAAGGGCGGCCCGACTCGTTATATTGAGACCGTTGGCCGCAGAAAAACTTCCACAGCCCAAGTGCGCTTATACACCCAAGGCGTTAAAAGCATTACGGTTAACGGCCAGCCATACAGCGAGTATTTTCCTAAATTTTTGCATAAAACCATTGAAGATTCTTTAGAAAAGCTAAAATGTTTGGGCAAGTTTGGCGTTTCCTCGGTGGTCAGCGGAGGCGGCTTGGTAGGCCAGGCCGAAGCCATCAGGCATGGCATAGCCAGGGCCTTGGTGGCGCTTAACCCCTATTTCAAAAAACGCTTAAAAAAATCCGGTTATTTAACTCGCGACCCCAGAATGCGCGAGCGCAAAAAATTCGGCCTCAAACGCGCCCGAAGAGCCTCCCAGTGGAGCAAACGCTAATACAAACTTGTATTAGGTTTGCCCTAATATATTGTTGTTAGCGCCGCCCCGAACCATCGGGCGGTTTTGTTTTCAATTGAGATGGTTGCAAAACTATTCCTGCTGCAATTTTATCTTTTCGGCTGCGTCATCG